>NZ_JASCOM010000497.1:0-1788 GCF_029959925.1 Pseudomonas sp. PS02303 | reverse complement strand
GCTCGCGATAGCGTCGGCACACTTGGCATCAATGTGACTGACAGGGCGCTATCGCGAGCAGGCTCGCTCCCACAGGGGAATTGAGTTGTCTTTTAGAGCGGGTTACTCGCCGTGATAGATGCAGCCGCTGGTGCACGTCTCGTGGATACGGATCGCGCTGAGTTCCGGCAGCAGGGGCTTGAGTTCCTTCCAGATGAACTTGGCCAGCACTTCGCTGGTCGGGTTTTCCAGGCCGGGAATATCGTTCAGGTAGTTGTGGTCGAGGCGCTCGTACAACGGCTTGAAAATCGCCTTGATTTCCGAGAAGTCGCGAATCCAGCCGGTGTGCGGATCGAGGTCGCCGCTCAAGTGGATCGCCACTTTGAACGAGTGGCCGTGCAAACGGCCGCATTTGTGGCCTTCCGGTACGTGAGGCAGGCGGTGGGCGGATTCGAACGTAAACTCTTTGAAGATTTCCACAGTGATTTCAGCTCTGTCAGGTGGCGATCGCCGCGGCGATGTGGGCAGGCGGCGAGTTTACCAGAGCGCCGGGCAAAACACTGACTAAAGGGTCAGCAAGCGCTCGCCGAGGCGACCATTGGCGGCCAGTTCGAGGAACTCGTCGCCCAGGCGACGGCTTTCGTCCATCGTCGCACGCCAGTATTTCTGCCGGCTCGGGGCATCGCCCATGAAACGTTTGAAGTCGTTGCGGTCCGGCAGCTTGCCGTAGGGCAGGCGCGCCAGGTAGTCCTTCGATGGCGCCAGCAGCAGGACATCCTGCAACCGCGCCGGGCAGGCTCGGCGCCACGGCAGGGTCTTGTCGAACCAGCCGGGAATGACCCGGTCGGTGAAATGCGGATAGAGCACGATGTCGTTGCCGCTGTAGGGCAGGTCGAGGTGATAGTCGAGCAGGCCGCCATCGCGAAACGTCCCCACGCCTGCGCCCGGCAGGTCGCGCACGCCTTCCATCACCATCGGGATCGAGCCCGACGCAAGCAGCGCCTGACGCAGGTTGCCGGCATTCAGCGCGACGAAGCGTGACGGGAAGTCGTTGAGTGCATGGACCGGCGGCGCCAGGCGCGGGTCGTGGATGATCAGCCGTTCGAAATGCCGCGACAGCCGTGCGCGCCCCCGCAGGTTGTCGGCGATCACCGACGACAGGCCCAGCCCGAGACGGCCGCGATGATCGTCCGCGAGCAAGCCGTGGCTTTTGACCACCATGATGTTCAGGCGGTAGTGGGCGTTGTCCAGAATCGACGCATCGCGACCGTCGAGCAGTTCATCGAGCATGCGCCGGGAGCTCTGGCTGATCTGCGCCATGGTCACGCCCTTGTCGAAGTTCTGCTCGGTGTAGAGGTGACCGAGGCGTCGGATGCCTTCGGCGGCGTCCGGCAGACAGGCGCTGGCGAAGCGCCAGGAGCCCACCGACGCTCCGATCAACGCACGCTCGCGCGGTGCGGCCGGCAGCCATTCGCCAAACAACGCCAGGTCCAGACCTTGAATCCCCAACGCTTTCGGCCCCCCGGCGGCCCCCGGCAACGTGCCGACATCGGCGGCGCTCAAACCGTTTTCACGGATGCGTGCCAAGGCCCGCGGGCCGGCCTTGAGGGTCAGGGAAGGGAACTTGATGTGGATGGCGGTCATACCGGTCTCGATGTCGGGCTAGCGGGGGATTATAAACAGCTCAGGCAACGCCACCAATCCACACTGTGGGCGTGAGCCTGCTCGCGATTGCGGTCTGTCAGGCATTAAAGATGTCGACTGGCATGACGCTATCGCGAGCAGGCTCGCGCCCACAGGGTCGGTGTT
>NZ_JASCOM010000496.1:0-1798 GCF_029959925.1 Pseudomonas sp. PS02303 | reverse complement strand
AGCTTGCTCCCGCTGGGCTGCGAAGCATCCCTAAAAATCTGCGGGCGCTTCGCTCCCGAGCGGGAGCAAGCTCCCTCGCCACAATGTTCACCCCGTACTGATACCCTTGCGCAAAACTCCACCCGAGAGGACCCATGGCCTTCCCCAGCCGCCATTCACTCTTTCCCTTCCTTTCCTGGTTGCCCCGGCAAACCCGCGCCAGCGTCGGGCGTGACCTGATCGTTGGCCTCAGCGGCGCCATTCTTGCGCTGCCGCAATCCATTGCCTACGCCCTGATCGCCGGTCTCCCGCCGGAATACGGCCTGTACGCTGCGATCATTCCGGTGCTGATCGCTTGCCTCTGGGGTTCGTCGTGGCATTTGATCTGTGGTCCTACAGCGGCGATATCCATCGTCCTGTATGCCAGCGTCAGTCCTCTGGCCGTTCCCGCGTCAGAAGACTACGTCACCCTGATCCTGCTTCTGACACTGCTCGCCGGCATTTTCCAGTGGCTGCTCGGATTGTTGCGCTTTGGCGCCCTGGTGAATTTCGTTTCTCACTCGGTAGTGCTGGGCTTCACCCTCGGCGCGGCGGTGGTGATTGCCATCGGCCAGTTGCCGAACCTGCTGGGGCTGGACCTGCCCAATCAGTCCACGGCGCTGGACAGCTTTTTGATGGTGTTCAAACACCTCGGTGACGTGGATAAACCTTCGCTGGTGCTGGGTCTGGCCACCGTCGGGGTGGGCGTGATCCTGAAATTACTGCTGCCACGCTGGCCGACGCTTTTGATCACCTTGGCGCTGAGCGGAATGCTGGTGTGGTTCTGGCCGTCGATGTTTGGCCATGTGAAGTTGGTCAGTGCGTTTGTCGGGCGGCTGCCGCCCTTCAGTCCGCTGCCGCTGGACCTGGATCTGATCCTGCGCCTGCTGCCCAGCGCCGTGGCGGTGGGGATGCTCGGATTGGTGACAAGCCTGTCGATTGCCCGTTCCTTGTCGGCACGCTCCCAGCAATTGCTCGACGCCAATCAGGAAGTACGCGCCCAGGGTTTTTCGAACATGGTCGGTGCGTTTTTTTCCGGCTCGCTGTCAGCCGGTTCCTTCACCCGCTCGGGCCTGAGTTACGAGGCGGGTGCCTGCTCACCGCTGGCCGGGGTATTTTCAGCACTGTGGGTGGCGCTGTTCGCCATCTTCGGCGCGGCGTTGATTTCGCACATTCCGATCCCGGCCATGGCCGGGAGCATCCTGTTGATCGCCTGGGGATTGGTCGATCATCGCGGCATCCGCGCGCTGTTGCGGGTCAGCCGCGCCGAGTTCCTGGTCATGGCGCTGACCTGCGTGGCCACGCTGCTGCTGGAATTGCAGACAGCTATCTATGCCGGGGTCCTGGCTTCGCTGTTCTTTTACCTCAAGCGGACTTCACAACCGCGAGTGCAGCATTGGCGTGAAGGCGATGAAGACATTCTGCAGGTCGGCGGGTCGATCTTTTTCGGCGCCAGCCATTACCTGCAAGTGCGTTTGCAACGGATGCACGGCACGCGTGTGGTGATCGAGGCGCAGCAGATCAACTTCATCGACTATTCAGGGGTGGAAATGCTGCATCAGGAAGCGCGGCGGCTGCTCAAGCAGAATCGCAGCCTGACGCTGCGCAGCGCGCGGCCGCAGGTGGTGGAGGAGTTGAGGAAGCTTGAAGGGGCGGAGAAATGCCCGATCCGGTTTGAGGACTAAAACACCACTCTGATGACGAACGCATAACTTTTGGCGAGGGAGCTTGCTCCCGCCGGGTTGCGAAGCAGCCCTGAAAATCTGCGCGCGGGAGCAAG
>NZ_JASCOM010000495.1:0-1800 GCF_029959925.1 Pseudomonas sp. PS02303 | reverse complement strand
GGCAAGCCTCGCTCCTACGGGTTTTGTGTCGACCTGTGGAGCGATGACATCCTGTAGGAGCGAGGCTTGCCCGCGAAGGCGGCCGATTAGACGCAACACCCCTCAGGGCTTGGCTTCGGCCTTCGCCACCGTCACCCACCACGGCGTGTGCTGTTCGATCTGCACGGGCAAGGTCGGCAGCAGCGCGCTCAGCGCCTTGTCGGTGTCGTGCAGGGGGAAGCTACCGGTGATCCGCAGGTCAGCCACCTCCGGCGCAACGCCCAAATGCCCCCGTCGATATCGACCGAGTTCGTGCACCAGGTCTTCCAGTCGTGTGTTGTCCACCACCAGCATGCCGCGGGTCCAGGCATCGGCGCCGAGGTTCAGCGCGACGATTGGGCCCAGGCCATTGCTGCGCATCAGCACTTGCTGGCCTTCATGCAGGATCTGCTCTTCAGGGCTCGACTGCGGATGGGCGGCCACCGCGGACTGCAACACGCTCAGTCGCGTGCCATCGTCCTCGCGCTTGACCAGGAACCGCGTACCCAGCGCGCGCAGGCTGCCTTCACGGGTTTCGACGATAAACGGCCGAGCGTCGCCATGACCGGTTTCGACGAGAATTTCCCCTTCCTGAAGGATGATCAGCCGCTGCTTCTCGTCAAAACGCACGTCCACCGCGCTGTGGGTGTTGAGGTTGATCAGCGTGCCGTCGCTCAGGCGCAGGGTGCGCTGCTCGCCGGTGGCGGTGCGCTGGTCGGCCAGCCAATAGTCGATGGGCAAATGACGATCACCGACGAACAGCGCCAAGCCGATTACTGCGACGACGCTGGCCAGGCCACTGCCGAGCTTGCGCACCCGCCGACGAATGCTTTCGCGCGATTGCAATAACGCCGTGCGCGCCGGGCCGCTGGCGACGCTGAAACGCTGGTCGAGCATGCCCAGCTGGCGCCAGGCCCGCGCATGCTCCTCGTGGGCGGCGTGCCACTTGGTGAACTCTTCGCGCTCCACCGGGCTGCCGGAATCCAGGGATAATTGCCAGGCAATCGCGGCGTCCAGCACTTGGGCTGATACCGGTTTGGAACTGGCCGGGCTCATACCGGCTCACCGTACAGCGCGATGTAGCACTGACGAATGCCTTGTGCCAGGTATTGGCGAACCCGAGGCACTGACACGCCCAGGCGCTCGGCGATTTGCGCATGGCCGAGGCCGTCGAGGCGGTTATAGAGAAACGCCGCCCGGGCCTTGCTGGAAAGCTTGCCAAGCAGGCGGTCGATGTTTTTCAGGTCTTCGAGGATCAGCTGCTGTTCTTCCACCGACGGTTGTTCGCCTTCGGGGATCAGCATCAATTCGGTGAGGTAGGCCTGTTCCAGCGCTGCGCGACGGAAATAATCGAACAGCAAGCCCTTGGCGATCGCCACCAGAAACGCCCGCGGTTCACGAGGCTCCTTCAGCTCATCACGGCCGAGCAGGCGCATGAAGGTGTCCTGACTCAGGTCTTCGGCCCGTTGCGGGCAGGCCACATTGCGTCGCAGCCAGGCCAATAGCCACCCGCGATGGTCGCGATACAACGCACCAACGAGCTCACTTTGGGGGCTTTGGACTGACGACACGCAGCATCACCGATTGGGAAGTGTTAACTAACGAGAATTGTTCGCGATTGTGGCAGAGGCGGGGGAGGTAAGCAATTGGCCACTGGTCAGGTGGTTTTTGATGGGGAGTCTTCAGGTGGACCGCGTTATCGTTCTTCGCGGGCAAGCCTCGCTCCTACAGGATGTCGTCGTTCCACAGATCGACACAAAACCTGTAGGAGCGAGGCTTGCC
>NZ_JASCOM010000494.1:0-1804 GCF_029959925.1 Pseudomonas sp. PS02303 | reverse complement strand
GCCTGACACCACGTTGTAGGAGCTAGGCTTGCCCGCGAAGACGGTTTAACATTCAACAAACAGGTGTCTGTCAGATCGCCTTCGCGGGCAAGCCTCGCTCCTGCAGGGGGGGCGGTGTCACACCGGTTTCATGCGCACGTGCTTTAGTTTTCCTTTTCAGGGAGAACACCATGAGCGAATTCGACCTCGGCCGTCGCCGTGTCATGCAAGCCGTCGGCGCCGGGCTATTGCTTCCAGGGCTGGCGCCGGCCGTTATCGCCTCGGTCAAGGACCGTCCGCAGCTCACCGATGGCGTGCAGTCCGGCGATCTGATGGGCGACCGGGCGATGATCTGGAGCCGCAGCGACCGACCGGCGCGGATGGTGGTCGAATGGGACACCCGCAGCCTGTTTGGCAACCCACGCCGATTCGTCTCGCCATTGGCCGATGCGCGCAGCGATTTCACCGCACGGGTCGAGCTCACGGGGCTGCCGGCCGATCAGGCGATTTTCTATCGCGTGTATTTCGAAGACGCCCAAAGCGGTGTCACCAGTGAACCCTGGTTCGGTCATTTGCGCAGCGTGCCGCAAACCCGGCGCGACCTCCGTTTTGTCTGGAGCGGCGACACCGTTGGCCAAGGCTTCGGCATCAACCCGGACATTGGCGGCATGCGCATCTACGAAGCCATGCGTCTGCGCCTGCCCGACTTCTTTATCCACAGCGGCGACACCATCTACGCTGACGGCCCGGTGCCGGCGCAACTGGCCACCGAAAGCGGCCGGGTGTGGCGCAATATCACCAGCGAAGCCAAGAGCAAGGTCGCCGAGACACTCGACGATTATCGCGGCAACTACCGCTACAACCTGATGGACGAGAACATCCGTCGCTTCAACGCCGAAGTCCCGCAGATCTGGCAGTGGGATGACCACGAAGTGGTGAACAACTGGTCACCGGGCAAGCAATTGGATGAGCGCTACAAGAGCAAAGATATCCACAGCCTGGTCGGTCGCGCCCGCCAGGCCTGGCTCGAATATGCGCCCATGCGTTTGCAGAGCGCCGATGGCGGCGGGCGGATTTATCGCAAGCTCGGCTACGGGCCGATGCTGGATGTGTTCGTGCTGGACATGCGCAGCTATCGCGAAGCCAATGACGACAACCTCGGCACTGCCAAACCGTTTCTCGGTCGTGAGCAACTCGACTGGCTCAAGGCTTCATTGAAAGCCTCCAGTGCTCAATGGAAGGTCATCGCCGCCGACATGCCGATCGGCCTCGGCGTCCCCGACGGAGAAGTCAGCCCCGGTGTCGCGCGCTGGGAAGCAGTGGCCAACGGTGATCCAGGACCGGCCCAGGGGCGTGAGCTGGAAATCGCTGAACTCTTGGGCTTTTTACGGGCGCAGCAGGTGCGCAATTACGTGTTCCTGACGGCCGATGTGCATTACTGCGCAGCCCACCATTACCACCCGGACCGCGCCGCATTCCAGGACTTCGAACCGTTCTGGGAATTTGTGGCCGGGCCGTTGAATGCCGGGAGCTTCGGACCCAATCCGCTGGACAAGACCTTCGGGCCCGAGGTGGTTTTCGAGAAAGCACCACCGGCGCAGAACACCTCGCCGTTTGCCGGGTTCCAGTTTTTTGGCGAGGTGAATATCGATGGGCAGACGGGGGAGATGAGTGTGGTGTTGCGGGATCTGGATGGGGTGGCGGTGTTTGAGCGCAAGCTTCAGCCAGCCTGACCGTTTCCACCAACAACACACAACCAATGTGGGAGCGAGCCTGCTCGCGAATGCGGTTTCACATTCAACAGCGTCGTTGTCTGACCCACCGC
>NZ_JASCOM010000493.1:0-1839 GCF_029959925.1 Pseudomonas sp. PS02303 | reverse complement strand
GGCTCGCTCCCACCATTGATCTGCGTCGTACACAAAATCTGTGTCCTGTTGAGATCTACTGTGGGAGCGAGCCTGCTCGCGAAGGCGATTGATCAGGCACTGCAGCGTTTGAAACTCAGCGCTTACCCATCGACCGACGAGTCCCTGGAGGCGCAGCCCCCGGCGTCTTGGTATGGCCATTCTTCGCGCCATTCTTGTACCAAGGCTGGCTGGCATTCTTCGCAGCGGCCAAATCACCCGGTTTGAACGGGAACTTGAACGCCGGGATCGCGGCTTTGGTTTCGCTGTCTGCGCTGGAGTCGACGCTGTCTGGCAGGTCTGCCGGGTCGTCGCTCAAAGCGTCGGCAACCGGCGGTTGTGTCGGGGAAGTCATGAAAGCTCCGGGGTGATGCAAAAAGTCGGGCCCGGTCAGCGAGCCGCGAAAGAGCGGCAGTATACCTGTGTCCAGAGCCGCAAGCTTCACGCCGCAAGCGAGTCCGTCGGGTTTTGTGCCAATCGCGAGCAACCCCCGCACCTGTGGGAGCGAGGCTTGCCCGCGAAGAACGATCACGCGGTCAACCAGACCGAACGCTATCTACCGGGGAACCTCAACCCTATCCAACACCCGATTCACCGCCAACTCCGCCAGCATGATGACCTGCTGAATCGCCATCAGCGTATGCCGCTGCGGCCCCTCCAGACTCGTCGCAAAATCACTGCTCATCACACTCGCCGACGCCAACGACTCACAGGCATGAGCCAACAGACTTTCAGAATCAACATCAGGATCGACCACAAACATCGTGCTCGGCCGGCGCGGTTTTTCGATGTAGCGCTCGGGGGGATCGAGGTAGTAATCGAGCGCGCGCTTCATGGCTTCGTGGTCTTTGATGAGCGATTCGGCCTGGGTGGTTTCGTCGCGGGGTGTGGTGGTGTTGATGGGTGGATCGGGGATTAACTTATCCATGCAAATTTCCTTTTGATGTTGGAGCCATCAATTTCCGATCTCACTCGGAGCAGAGGTGGCAGCTATGTGCGGTGTGAGATTACCGGCAAAAGGAACCCGGCCAGACCGAAGTCTGCCCGCACACAGCCGCCATAAAAAACTTGCAGGCAGCGGATAAGCTGGCGGCAATTATGGGGGGCCTTGCGCTGGTTTCCAATTGTTCAGCCGGAATCTCACTCCCGGTCGCTGAGTTTTCAGCGACAGCCAAAGGTTAGAGAACACGCTTCCTACCCGGCAACCTGAAAAATGCGTGGGAAAACGCTGTGTTTTTTACACATCGTTCAACACAAAAATGGAACGCAGAGCGTCCCAGGCGGCATTCCCACGCGGAGCGTAGGGAACGATCAATCGGGGGCAGTAGAAAGAAAATGGTCGGCTGTCAGGCCGCCTTCGCGGGCAAGCCTCGCTCCTACAGTGGAACGATGCACGTCTGCAAGAAATTGGTCGGCTGTCAGGCCGCCTTCGCGGGCAAGCCTCGCTCCTACAGTGGAACGATGCACGTCTGCAAGAAATTGGTCGGCTGGCAGGCCGCCTTCGCGGGCAAGCCTCGCTCCTACAGTGGAACGATGCACGTCTGCAAGAAATTGGTCGGCTGTCAGGCCGCCTTCGCGGGCAAGCCTCGCTCCTACAGTGGAACGATGCACGTTTGCAAGAAATTGGTCGGCTGGCAGGCCGCCTTCGCGGGCAAGCCTCGCTCCTACAGTGGAACGATGCACGTCTGCAAGTGATTGGTCGGCTGGCAGGCCGCCTTCGCGGGCAAGCCTCGCTCCTACAGTGGAACGATGCACGTCTGCAAGTGATTGGTCGGCTGGCAGGCCGCCTTCGCGGGCAAGCCTCGCTCCTACAGTGGAACG
>NZ_JASCOM010000492.1:0-1839 GCF_029959925.1 Pseudomonas sp. PS02303 | reverse complement strand
CGCGAAGACGGCCTGACATTCACCATGGATGTCGACTGAAAGACCGCTATCGCGAGCAGGCTCGCTCCCACAAAGGGCTAGACCGCTATTTTCCCCCGTGACGCCGGCGCGACACCCATGTGATCCTTTGCGTCTTTCACTCAAGGCACACTCAGATCCATGACACTTTCATCCGCCCCTTCCCCCCGCACCATCCGCATCGCCGCCGCCCTGCTGATCGGCCCTGACGGTCGCACGCTGTTGGTCCGCAAACGCGGCACCGAAGCCTTCATGCAACCCGGCGGCAAGATCGAGGCCCATGAACAACCGGTTCACGCCCTGGCCCGTGAGCTGGAAGAAGAGCTTGGACTGGTCATCGACCCCGCGCACGCCACCTACCTGGGGCCCTTTTCGGCACCGGCGGCCAACGAGCCGGGTTTTGTCGTCCAGGCTGAACTCTTTCAGCTGACCATCGATTCAGACGTCTCGCCCGCCGCGGAGATTGAAGAGGTGCGCTGGATCGATCCGGCCACCGACGGCGATCTCTCGTTGGCGCCATTGACACGGGACCTGATCCTGCCGTTTTATCGAGCTTCGCTGACTGCGATCGCCTGATCATCCACGGACTAGGACTGCCCCATGATCCCACTTCAAGACTTGCTGATTTTCGCCGCTGCCGCGTTGCTGATGGTGCTGACGCCGGGGCCGAACATGATCTACCTGATCTCCCGTTCGATCTGCCAGGGGCGCAAGGCCGGCGTGACTTCGTTGCTCGGCGTGGTGGCGGGATTCTTCGTGCACTTGTTCGCCGCTGCGGCCGGTTTGACCGCGGTCTTCCTGGCCGTGCCGATGGCCTACGAAGTGTTGAAATGGGCCGGCGCGCTGTATCTGTTGTGGCTGGCGTGGCAGGCGGTCAAACCCGGCGCACGTTCACCCTTCGAAGCGCAGCAGTTGCCGCCGGACTCGTCGCGAAAACTGATCACCATGGGGTTTCTCACCAGCGCGCTGAACCCGAAGATCGCGGTGTTTTACCTGTCGGTGTTTCCACAGTTCATCACGCCTGAGCATGGCTCGGTGTTCACCCAGAGCATCGTGCTGGGCCTGACCCAGATCAGCGTCAGTTTCTGCGTCAACCTGCTGATCGCGATCTTCGCGGCAGGCATCGCGTCGTGGTTCGTCAACAACCCGACCTGGCTGGCGCTGCAGCGTTATTTCATGGGGTTTGTCCTGTCCGCGCTGGCGGTGCGGCTGATGCTTGAGCAACGACGGACGGCTTGACCATGTGGATTGAACGACTGGATGCCAGCCATGCGCTGGACTATCGGGCGCTGATGCTGGAAGCCTACGACCTGCATCCACAGGCCTTCACTTCGAGTGTGCGCGAACGCGCAACAATGCCGCTGAGTTGGTGGGAGTCGCGCCTGACCAGCAAGCTGGATGTGGTGTTCGGGGCGTTCGAGGACGGCGCGTTGTCAGGCATCGTCGGCCTGGCCTTCGAACCCCGGGAAAAGGCCCGGCACAAGGCGACGCTGTTTGGCATGTATGTGTCCGGCAAAGTCCGGCAGCGCGGGTTGGGTCAGCAACTGGTGCAAGCCGCGCTGGATGAAGCGCAGAACCATAAAGGCCTGCGGCTGATCCAGCTGACCGTCACCGCCGGCAATGAGGCGGCGTTCAACCTGTACCAGCGTTGCGGCTTCGTACAGTTCGGCCTCGAACCCATGGCGGTGCGCGTCGGCGAAGACTACTTCGACAAAATCCACATGTGGCGCGAGCTCTAAACCCACCACAAACCCCTGTAGGAGCGAGGCTTGCCCGCGAAGGCGTCGTGACAGTCGATATCTACTTGGCTGATACACCGCC
>NZ_JASCOM010000491.1:0-1872 GCF_029959925.1 Pseudomonas sp. PS02303 | reverse complement strand
GGCAAGCCTCGCTCCTACAGGGTTGGTGTCGTTTGTGATAACGCGCAACCCTGCAGGAGCGAGGCTTGCCCGCGAAGGCGGCTTAAAATTCAGGACATCACTTGATGACACACCACAACGACATGCTGATCGTCGGCGCCGGCATTCTCGGCCTGTCCCACGCCTACGCCGCCGCCAGACGCGGTCTGAAGGTCACGGTTTTCGAACGCAGCGAAACCCCCTTGGGCGCCTCGGTCCGCAACTTCGGCCAGGCCCTCGTCACCGGCCAACCCCCGGGCCCGATGCTCGAACTGGCCAGGGCCAGCCGCGAGATCTGGGGCCAATGGGCACAACTGGCCGGGTTGCAACTCAAGCGCAACGGCTCGTATTTGTTCGCTCGCAGCGAAGCCGAAGAACACCTGCTCGAAGCCTTCTGCACCGGCCGCGCCGTGGAATACGGTTACCGCGTCGACCTGCTGCGCGGTGCTGCCTTGCGCGATCTCTACGGCGGTCAGTTCCGCCATCACCGCGCGGCGTTGCACGGCCTGGACGATCAGCAACTGTATTCCCGTGAAGCGATTCCGACGTTGATCGACTACTTGCGCCGCGAGCTCGGCGTCGCGTTTCACTTCTCTACCCTGGTGCGCGATATCGAGCCGGGTCGCCTGCGCAGCACGGCCGGCACGTTCAGCGCCGATCAGATCATCGTCTGCTCCGGGCACGATTATCAGACCTTGCTGGCCGAGCCGATCGCCGCGCTCAACCCGCAAATCTGCCGCCTGCAAATGCTCCGCGCCCGGCCGCAGATCAACCTCAACCTGCAACACGCATTGCTCACCGGTTTGAGTTGCGTGCATTACGGCGCCTTCGCCGATCTGCCGGAAGCGGCGGCGGTGCAGGCGCAGATTCTGCGCGAGGAGCCACACTTGCATGAAAACGGCATCCACCTGCTGATCAGCCCGACGCCTTACGGTGAGTTGATCATCGGCGACTCCCACCATTACGGCCGCGATCCATCGCCGTTCAATGCCGAGCAGGTCGATGACTGGATGATCGGACTCGCTGAACAAACCCTGGGGTGCAAGGTGCAGGTGGTCGAGCGCTGGCAGGGCGTCTATGGTTCACGGGGGCCGGGGCCGTTCTCGTTCCTGCTCCCGATGCCGGGTGTGAGCGTGGCGCTGATGCACACCGGTGTCGGCATGAGCGTCGGCCCGGCGCTGGCCGAACGTAACGTCGCCACCTTATTGGGAGAGCATTGATGGACAGCAATGAGCAAGTGATCGCCGAGGTGTTTGGGCTGTACGAACGCTTTGGCGACAGCGATTACATCGGCGAGCCGGTGTCGCAGATCGAACACATGTCCCAGGCGGCTGAATTGGCCATGGCCGAGGGCTTTGATGACGAAGTGGTGCTGGCCGCGTTCTTCCATGACATCGGGCATATTTGTGGCGGGAGCGCCGAGAACATGGGTGGTTTTGGTGTGGTCAGCCACGAACGTCTGGGCGCCGATTACTTGCGTCGGGCCGGTTTCAGCGAGCGCCTGGCGCGGCTGGTGGAATACCACGTTCAGGCCAAGCGTTATCTGACGCTTAAAGAGCCCGGGTACTACGAGCGATTGAGCGAAGCCAGCCGCCGGACCCTGGAATACCAGGGTGGGGTGATGACCGCGGAAGAGGCTGAAGCCTTCGAGAAGGATCCGTTATGCAAGGCCAGTTTGCGGATGCGCCAGTGGGATGAACAGGCCAAGGACATGGGCGTGCCGGTGATGGATCTGGGGGTGTTGAAGGATAAGGCGTTGCGGCTGTTGGCTGCGTAATAGCTCGAAACCGGGTCGCTGCCATCGCGAGCAGGCTCGCTCCCACAGGGGAACGCATTCCAATGTGGGAGCGAGCC
>NZ_JASCOM010000490.1:0-1880 GCF_029959925.1 Pseudomonas sp. PS02303 | reverse complement strand
GTAAGCGCTTCGACTTCAAGTGTCCGATCGAGGTTATGGACGAGGTGATGCAGGAAGCTATGGCTATGCGGCATGATGCTCCAGCTTCAATTCAATAACCGTGTTGCACTCAGCTCCTGTAACCGCCCTGTGTAATTTCTTACATTGGCTCTATAGTGTGCATAATTTTTATGGAATGAATTGAGTATTTCTATAACCTTATCCAGCTGCAGTTGTTTTTTAGTGATATGAAGTTTTTTGGTCTCTGCCGAAGTATTGGTCAGCGCGACGAGATAGCCAAACATTCCAGCGATCAACGCTCCCATACCAATTTTCACGGCATCCGAGGCAATATTTATCCACTCCACACTCCCTCCATTGCGCTTATCACGCCAGCTATTTTTGACACTTAGTCCATGCTTGGAGTACTGGCATGTCTTCCTATATGACCATCAGGCCCTCGCGCGCAAACACACATCCGAGACAGGCCTGCATCGGAGTAACATACGAGGGTTGTTTGCGCTTCAATGCGGTTTTCTTTTAAGTAACTTTCTTTAATCGGCCTGATCCACTGTTCGCGCCCATCCACATCGGTTGTTTCCAGAAGCACCTCATCTTCTTGTAGATCAAAGTGTTTGTGCAGTAGTGCCACGCCAAATCTGTCTATGCAGTTGTGCTTTTTCAATATTTCAAATATTTCATTTAGACATGGCAGGTCCTCATCGTCTATGGGTCTAACATTGTCGATATGGTTAATTTCACCCCACAGTAAAGAAATCATTTTATTTATCTCCACTATGAACGTTTAACTAGCGAAATGTTACAGATTTAATAGGGGTCTTAGTCTGCGAATCTTCATGGGAGACGGGACTAATCAGAGCCCTCGCTCTTGGATAACATTAGACGCTCGCGCGCAAAATTCCACCCATTCCGATAAGGCGGCGTATAGAGCCTTAGCGGCATCTGAGGTTGGCGCGTACTTATCTCTGTCGCAAGCCCATCTGGTGAACCGCTTCAGGGTATGCAGGCATCGTAGTCAGTGTCTGAGGGTCGGTTGAGGTCAATTTTGACTTCAAGAATCTAGACGTGGAGGGGAGGCCTCATGCCCGGCAAGACTTTAATTTCCATTGGCATGAGGCGCATGTTATTCGTGAACAGGCAAGATCCAAGTTTAAGCTTGTTTACTGATATTTTGCGGAGCCGATGAACTTAGAGAAATGCTCGCACCATATTTGGACCGTTGTAAACTCGTTGACGTTGACGCTTGCAGGAATGGTTTTCTTGAAATTCCCGAAGTTTTTCAATTCGCCAATCAGAATTGCTTCTTTCTTTATGTCCAAAAACGATTCTTTGTCGGTGGCTTGTTTCTTTGTCAGGTAAATTTTGTAGTCTGGACCAGGTGCTACATCACCTTTAAATACAATTTCGTTATCCGTAACAAAAAGTTGTCCATTCGCCCAGTGAAGGGCGTCGCTGCCTTTCTGATCTTTCTTGAACTCTCCGCTATACTTTGCCACCTTTTGCACTTCTTCAATTTCGGCGATGGTGGCGTTTTCTTGTGCTGTCAAAATCGGAAGTATATAGATCCCTAGCCCAACTCCCGCGCCAAACAGAGCCAGGTGGGACGCGAGCAGAATTATTTTTAATTGCTTTTTCATGGGTTGCCTCATACAGTGAGTTATTTGGTGTGTCCATCACAATCCATTAGTTCGAACAGGGTGCGGTATGTGCTGATAGCGATATTGTTAGTGGGGTGCTAGCTTAGCTACCATGACGGCATTTTTCAAGGTAGTTGTCGCGTCAACCGTCTAACTATGCCGCCATTTTCTCGTTCTGTTGCTCTCGATCCGGGTTCAACAACACGGTGCCGATCGGTTCCCAGTTACGCGTCCGGCCTGACC
>NZ_JASCOM010000048.1:0-35023 GCF_029959925.1 Pseudomonas sp. PS02303 | reverse complement strand
GATGGTGCCGATCACGTCGGAGCAAAAGGTCTGGCCGCTGATGGTGCCGATCACGTCGGAGCAAAAGGTCTGGCCGCTGATGGTGCCGATCATGTTGGAGCAAAAGGTCTGGCCGCCAATGGTTCGGATCGTGTCGGGGCAAAAGGTCTGGCAGCCGATGGTTCGGATCGTGTGGGTGGAAATCAAGTTGCTTTCAATGAAACTAGAATTCGGATCGGTGGTATTGGCTCCGATGCGGTGGCTTCATTTAGGTAGTTTGTCCATCTGTAGGAGTGGCTTACTGATTCACCTATGGATATTTATCTCTAAATTAAGCGTCCGCCCAGCACACCTTGCGTGTAAGCGGACGCCCTCTTATGCAGTAGCAGTTCTGTAATTCACCCGCTGCGGCAGGCGCGTGAGAACGTAGCGAGTGTCCACCATCGCCCTAAGCGTTTGTATCAGAAAGGCGTGTTGGGCGGACGCTTACGTCGCACAGATGAGTGGAAGAAGCTGTACTCAAACAGAACTCACTTGGTCAGCCAGGACTCGACTTTGGCCGAGCCGTATTTCGCTTTCCATTCTTTCAAAATTTTGTGGTTGCCGCCTTTGGTCTCGACGACTTCGCCAGATTCTGGATTTTTGTAGACCTTCACCTGGCGTGGCTTTCTCGAACCGGATTTTACCTCGGCAGCTGGTGCGCGACGACCAGCCTTAGGGTCAAGCAAGTTGATCACGTTCGGCAGGCTGTAGCTGTACTCGGCAAGCAGAGCACGCAGCTTGGTTTCAAATTCCATTTCTTTCTTGAGGCCTGCGTCGCCTTTCAGGGCTTCGAGCGCTTGGAGTTGCTCGGCGAGGTGCTTTTCGAGCTGGCGGAATTCTGCGAGTTTGGACATGGAAGACCTCTATGTAATTAGTATCCTAACGATACACCAAAAACAGCATTTTAATTTTGACTCAGCATCCTACTTCATTTTTTTTGAACAAATTCACTTCCGCGAATAATGTCCCAGCAGAACTAAAACTCTAAATCGATCCAACGAATGCCAGTAACGATTCCCCAATTACCTTGGTCATTAGGGCGACGCCAACGCGCTGACGGTTGTGCTTTCAGAAAAGCTAAAGCCTCATCGAAATCAGAGATTTTTCGCTCGTCTCCTTTGGCTCCAACTGTGAACCCTCCCCTGAGCCCGAGCGCAGGGGAGAACACAGATCCATCTTTTGCCTGTGGAACCTTCAAAGACGAGCGAATTACTTTTCCGAAATTTCTGCCTCTAGCGAATCTGAACATTCCAAAGCATCGCTCGACTCTTCACTGGCCACCGGATAGCTGGAAAAACCTAAGATATCCGCATAGCGTTTTCTCAGTAACATATCTCGCGCTTTGAGAAAATCGAGTAAACGGTCTACCTGATACAGCTCTTTATCATCCGGAATTGAATGCTCATGCGTAAACGTCAGACTGCGACCACTTAGCCAAACTTCAAACTGCTGATCTGATTTCTCGATGTTGTCTAGGTATGGCAAAAGCTGGAGATTGCTCAGACGGTCTTTGCCTTTGAGGTAAGCCTCTACGCCCCACTCCGATACACCGTGGCTCAACAGTTTTGCCTTAGTGAGACTGGCTTGAGGAAATATATGATCCACGTGGTACTGAGCACTTCCCCAACGTTTGTCCGGATATAGCAGGGACAGCGCGAAGAAGGTAGTCCTATCTTGATAGGTCAATGACAGTAGGTCGTCCAGGCTTCGCGGATCCGTGAAATCAATATGACTCTGCCGACGAAGGCCAAGCAGAAGAGCCCTCTCTGGAAACTCGCTAGATGTCGCGAGGCTTTCTTGAATTATTTTTCGGGACTGGCTGATGGTGCCATCAGATGAACCGCCGAAGGTACTCGCGAGCAAAGCTTTGACCAACCAGCGATGCATCGCTTGTATGGCTTCCAAGTGATTGGCTTCGGTGGAGTTAAACCTTACAGACGTTTTGAAAAAATAGTATGCGATTGGCAATAACGCGTTCGAACTGGTCAGCGTCTCACGATCTATCCCGAAATCGTTCGCAAGGCGAACCGTCATCTCTAGCGCGGACTTGATACCTTCCCAATTGTGACGGATGAGATCGAGGTTTTTCTTTGTAAAATTGGATACTTTGTAGGCATTAGGCAAATCTGAAAGAACCAGACAAGCTTTCATCACCCAGTCCTTGTCGAAACTGTTGTTTCGCGCCAAACCACTGTTCAGATAGTCGACGTAGCTGTAGATCTCCTCCCTGGCATTCAGGTCACCCCATGTGGTGGTAATGGTGGAAAGCAAAAGATCAGACTTGCTCAGTTTCGTACCACCCTCGTTAGCACGTACAAAAATGTCTAATACTCGTTCGAGTGAACGGCTGGTCTCGGTAAAATAGGCAACTGACTCGTCTACCCAAACCGCGTGATACAGTTTTTTAAGATTGCGCTCGACAATACGACAGTCAGTTCGGGAAACGTCCTTTGACTCAAGCAAGTCCAGGAGCTTCTCCACGTAGCCGTCAAACCCATCCTTGTCGTCAAATTGCATGATATTTCTGACAGAGAACCAGTGAGTTCCCGCCTGCTCTACAGGTGCTTCCTCAAAGAAAGACAGTCCATAACTGATATCAGATTCAGATTCCTCATCGCTCGCATCTACCATCAGATCGAGATAAAGGCTCTGGCGTACCCAAGAGTCGGGGTTTTGCCAACGCTTCCCTTTGAGTTTGACCTTGTAGCTGCCACGTAAGCCGATCAGCAAAGAAGTCAGCCGTTGCTGGCCATCGAGTACGAGGGTTAAATGCTGGTCAGTGACGTCCGCTGTTTCGTTGTGGAAATCACCAAACTTAAAATCTTCAACGAATTTGTATATGTCGAGGCTCCCAGCCTGAGCAGGCTCGACTTCCCAGAAAAGGAAAGAACTGATCGGGTAACCTTTGAGCAAACTGTCGAACAGACGGACGATCTGTTCCGGAGTCCAAACGTATGGTCGCTGTATCGCTGGGAGATAGTAGTCTCGATTGAGATGGCGAATAACGCCAGCGATGGAGCTCGATTTGTAAGCCATTTTTCTCATCCTTGGAGCAGCGCGACGGGCCAATTTCAGCAATGGGTTACAGGCCGACGCCGACGTTATCTCAGGTGCTTAAAGGTCGCAATAAATGGTTAGATTTAAGCGTCCGCGCCACCCTCCCCTACACTAGCTAATTCGTATCAAAAGACTGATCTACTTCAGCGACATTCGCTGGCCTTCCGAACGTAAGCAAACAGGAAATTCGCAATGAGCCTCCTCTTTCGAGGCCCCTACATTGACTATCTTCGAAGCCGCCCACCGCTTCTCTCAGCGGAATATTTCGGACACGGCTCATCCACCACGTTGTTCTGCAGCGAGGGGCGTCTTTACAGGCTCACGAGACAAGGGTGCGGACACAACTTCGTATCTCGTCAATCAGCCTCAGGCAACCCGCATGTGCCACGAGTCATAAAGGATTTTGGCCCCGTCGCGCCTTCGGACGAGGACAAAGAAGACTTCTACTGGCTAGCGCAGGTTGAGAGGCTGCAAGATCTCGATCCGGCTAATGCAGTGACCCAAAAACTCATCACTCTTCTTGTTGAACTGACAGATGACGAACCCCAGATTTATGGGGAAGAACTACAACAGTTTGGGTTTCGCTGCCTCCAGCGTAGTAATGAAGAGCCTGAGCTCCGTGGTTTGCTGACGACACTTGCAACCATGGCAGCCTTTGCCTCGGAGCATGGAGCTGAGGCGGACATCAAACTCGACAACATCATGCTGCGCCCAGGGACGAACGAACTGGTTTTGGCAGACCCAGTTTGTGATACGTACTTTGAGATTGATGGTGCGCAGCGGGAAAGGATGGATCAGATACGGGCATACGTACTTGATGAGATATCTTCTCGGACATAACTCTAACCTAACAGACGTACATCTCGAGATTTCGTTGAGCGTCTCAGAGGTTCGCGGTGAAGCCGATTGCCTCTTGGTGTGCGCCACCTAAGCTGCCCGTAATTACTTGCAGTACACCGTCCAAAGCTGATCAACACGCGTCGTAAAGCTCTGGCTCATCATCTCCCTGCGCATCCCCCAATCAGGATTGGTCGGCACGCTCGCCAAGCGTAGTGTTCCCCTACCCCATCGCTCATTGATGGAATCCAGCACGCTCATGACTTTCTCGATCGCGACCGGCTGTGAGATCGAAAACAAGTCATCGGTAAACTCGCCTTTCTGGCAAAGATTGAGCAGGAGCACCTCAGCCTTGCTGTACTTGAACCCTGGCCAGAAGACTCGATCCACCGCATCTACCGCAGCCTTTGTCATCAAGCGAACGTCGTCCGTTGGATAGGGTAATTCGACCAAGATTCCATTAGCGTATTTGGCTTCCTCCGGATTGAACATGCTGGTGCGGATGGACACGCGAATTTTTTTGCACAGTGAATGCTGGGCTCGGAGTTTTTCTGTGGCCCGCATCATGTAGGTCGCCACGGCCTCTTTGATCGGTGCAATCTCGGTGAGGCGCTTACCGAACATCCGGCTGCAGCAAATCTCCTGCTTCGGTGGATCAGGTTCATCGAGTTCCAGGCATGGCGTGCCGGCAAGCTCGCGCGCCGTTTTTTCGATCACCACACTGAATTTTTTGCGAAGCATCCAGGGATCGGTTTTTGAGAGATCCCAAGCGGACTTGATGCCCATGCCCTCTAGGTGCAAAGTCATCTTCCGCCCTACTCCCCAGACGTCTGACACCGAGCATTTTTTTAGTACCCAGTCGCGCTTGGTTTGGTCACGAAGATCTACCACGCCTCCACTCTGCGCTTGCCATTTTTTGGCTGCGTGATTGGCGAGCTTACTCAACGTTTTCGTGCCTGCAATACCGACGCCGACAGGGATACCCGTGCTTCGATACACCTTCGCCCGGATCCGTCGTCCTAAAGCTTCGAGATCACCTGGAACGCCAGCTAGATCCGCGAAGGCCTCATCAATGTAAAGGAAAGATTTCAAGCTATGGACATGGTTCCGCACCTTGCGACCCGGTGGTTCAAGCACGGCCTACAGCTGTCCATGGCAACAAGACATTTTCTGTCAATCTTGCCCAGTTATGTCCATAGCTGCTAGCCCCAATGCAACAGGACGGTCGGACATATAAGACGCTCAGGTTACTCAATTAGCGCGTTTGGTATTGAGTTCTGCCCTGTATCGCATTGCTTTGGCTTCGATGCCTTCAACCGTCCAACCGAACTTTAACCATAGGGGTTCAAGGATGGCTGTTAATGCAACATCAGTTTCGTGGAATAGATTGATGTCTTCATTCAGACTGGTCACGATTTCGTTGAAGCCACCAGAGTAAAGTGAATTGACACCAGATTCGTAGACATCTTCGAGCGGTTGATCGTGGCCGATTTCTGCCGTTCGTGATGGGCAGCAATCGGCCAATAGTAGTTCACAAGCGGCAGCTCCCGGCCCCAAGCTTTGGAATAACAGGCAGGGTTTGAAGTCTGCTCTGCTACATAAAGCAATCAGCTTTGTAGGCCCTTCGCAGTACTTGGTGACCGGAGTAAGCCACAACCCGCCAGTCGGAAATTTTGACTAAACCATAGGCAAATGTCCGATTTTCCGTCCATTTGGCCAAAAAAACGCACTTTCTACTATGCTCAATTGGTTGAAGTAAACGTCGCTTACGACACAGCCAGGGCCGACTGCATCGCGAGCACAATGCGGAGGCAGAAATGGCATCGATATCCAGAAGACTCTTCCTGAAAGTAGGAGGTGGGGTTGCGGCAAGCGTGGCGATAGGTTTGCCCGAACTCACGCAAGCCGCGACACCAAAGCCAACGGCGGAGGGTCGAGTCAATCTTCCCTACCAAATGCAGGCGCTCTCCAAAGCTCAGAAATTGCAGGTCAACACACCAGTCCTATTTTCCTATCCCGACGCGGCCTCACCTTGCGCATTGATCAAGATGGGCACGCCCGTTCCAGGCGGTGTCGGCCCAGATCGAGACATTGTGGCCTACAGCACGCTATGCACGCATATGGGCTGTCCGGTTGCCTATGACCCTGGGCAAAAGGTGTTCAAATGTCCCTGCCATTTCAGCATTTTCGACCCTGAGAATATTGGCCAAATGGTTTCCGGCCAAGCCACTGAGAATCTGCCGATCATAGTTCTTGAGTACAACCCCAATGACGATTCGGTCCGTGCTGTAGCCGTCGAAGGGTTGATCTACGGACGTCAGTCCAACCTCCTTTGATAAGGAGATTCAAATTGGCAACGAACAAAGATCGTGTGGCACTGCCTCCGACAGATGCCCAAAAGACCAACCTGACATGCCACTTCTGCATCGTGGGTTGTGGCTATCACGTGTACAAGTGGCCGGAAAATCGAGAGGGGGGACGGGCACCCGAAGAGAACGCACTGGGGCTCGACTTCCGCAAACAGTTGCCTCCGTTGGCTATCATCATGACGCCGGCAATGCAGAACACGATCACCGACAAGGACGGCAAGCGCTACAACATCATGATCGTGCCGGACAAACAGTGCGAAGTTAATAAAGGGCTTTCGTCCACACGAGGCGGACAACTGGCCAAGGTCATGTACAGCCCCGATGGGGTAGGCAGGGAGCGTTTACGCAGCCCACGTGTTTATGTAGCTGACCAGTGGGTGGACACCAGCTGGGATGATGCGCTGGCGCTTTACGCCGGGGTGACCAAGAAGATTCTGGACAATGACGGGCCTGCCTCGCTCGCCTTTGACTGCTTCGATCACGGAGGCGCCGGAGGCGGATTCGAGAATACCTGGGGCACCGGCAAACTGATGTTCACCGCCCTGCAAACCCCATTGGTGCGAATCCACAACCGCCCTGCCTATAACTCCGAGTGCCACGCCACACGCGAGATGGGCATTAGCGAACTCAACAACAGCTACGAAGACGCCGAATTGGCCGACGTCATTGTTGCTATCGGCTGCAATTCATACGAAACCCAGACCAACTACTTCTTGGCGCATTGGCTTCCCAACTTGCAGGGGCAGACAGTCGACAAGCGTAAACAGCGTTTTCCTGGGGAAACCGTTGCTCCAGCCAAGGTGATTTTTGTAGACCCTCGCAGGACGCCGACCATCGCTATAGCGGAGCAAGCAGCAGGTAAAGACAACGTGCTGCACTTGGATATCGAACCGGGAACGGATATCGCTCTGTTCAATGGTCTGCTGACTTACGTGGTCGACCAAAAATGGCATGACCAGGAATTTATCGCGGCCCATACCAAAGCGTTTGAGCAGGCACTTCAAGCCAATCGAATGTCGCTTGAGGAAACCAGTCGCGTTACCGGGGTATCGGTGGACAAGCTCAAGCAAGCAGCCGAATGGGCTTACAAACCCAAAACCTCTGGCCACCGTCCCCACACCATGCACGCCTACGAAAAAGGAATCATCTGGGGCAATGACAACTACCTCATCCAGTCTGCATTGGTCGACTTGGTGCTGGCCACTCACAACGTCGGACGACGAGGTACGGGGGTGGTGCGGATGGGTGGGCACCAAGAGGGGTACACACGCCCCCCTTATCCAGGCAATACCAAGATCTATGTGGATCAGGAGATCATCAACGGCAAAGGCATGATGTACACGGCATGGGGGGCCAATCCCTTCCAGACCACACTCAATGCTGAGCAACATCGTGCGGTCATTCTAAAACGCGCGAACATTGTCAGGGAGGCCATGGCCAATGTTCGCGGCGGTACAACTGCGCAGATGGTGGACGCAATCTACGACGCGGTGAAAAACAAAGGCGGTCTCTTTTTCGCCAACATCAACCTCTACCCTACCAAACTGGCAGAAGCCGCCCATGTGATGCTGCCGGCGACCCATCCAGGCGAAATGAATCTCACCTCAATGAATGGCGAGCGCCGGATGCGCCTTTCACAAAAATTCATGGATCCCCCTGGTTCGGCGAAAGCCGATTGCCTCATCGCAGCGGCTATCGCTAACACCCTTCGGCAGATGTATACGGACGAAGGGAAACAGGACATGGCGGCGCGTTTTGCAGGGTTCGACTGGAAAAGCGAGGAGGACGCCTTCAACGACGGCTTCCGTATGGCTGGCCAACCCGGTGCTGGCCCAATCGACAGTCAGGGAGGCACCACGGGCAATCTCGTCACTTACGAGCGGCTGAAAGCCATGGGCAACAATGGCGTCCAGTTACCCACTAAAGAATACCGAGAAGGCAAGCTGATCGGCACCGAGATGCTCTACACCGATTACAAATTTGACACTCCGGACGGCAAGGCTGAGTTCAAGCCAGCGACATGGCCCGGATTGCCAAAACCGGTGGCAGAACAGAAGGAGAAACACCAGTTCTGGGTCAACAACGGGCGCATCAACGAAGTGTGGCAAACGCTCTACCACGATCAATACAACGACTTCGTGCAACGGCGTGTGCCGATGGCCTATCTGGAAATTAACCCCGACGATGCCCAAGTCTTGGCTATTACATCTGGGGACGTGGTCGAGGTGTTTAACGACTACGGTTCATCCTACGCGCTGGCCTACCTGGAGCCGGATATCAAGCGTAACCAGACGTTTATGCAGTTCGGCCATTTCAACGGTGTGATGGGCGATCTGACCACGCCATGGACAGATCGAAACGTAATCCCATATTACAAAGGGACGTGGGCGAGCATTCGCCGCATTGGGAAAGTGGAGGAATTCAAAGAGAAGATCAGCTTCAAGACGCGCAGGTTTACTACGTAAGAAAGTCGTCTAGTACTAGCGTGACGCTTTTCACGAGTGCGTTAATCCAAGCCCCCCGCCTATGTAAGCCATATCGCGGGGGGCTTCGTTGTGAATGCCAGATTTCCAAGCTCTACCCAGGGATTGCACACCCCGTAGGAGACTCCCCTCTCGATATGAGCTGGATCAGTTGGAGTCAAAATTGAATCGCTATACTGGACCGTCTTGCATCGATCTAAGGTTCGTCCAATGACTGATTCGCTCAGCGCTCAACTAGACGTAGTCATTATCGGCGGGGGTCAATCAGCCTTGGCTGTAGCGTATTTCCTGCGCCGCACACCTCTTTCGTTCGTAATCCTCGACTCAGAGGAAGAACCCGGTGGTGCCTGGCGACATGGCTGGAACTCGCTGCGTCTATTCTCGCCCGCCACCTGGAGTTCGATACCTGGCTGGATGATGCCCCCTACGCAAGATGGCTATCCTTCACGAAATCATGTGATCGAATACCTCAACCAATACGAACAGCGCTACCATTTCCCGGTCGAGCGCCCAGTTCGGGTCACTTCTGTTGAGCGAACGGAATCTGGCCTGCGTGTACGTTCTGAAGACAAGCATTGGGATGCCAAGGTTGTTGTCAGCGCTACAGGCACCTGGAGCAATCCCTACGTACCTCACTACCCCAATGCAGAGCTATTCAAAGGTCAGCAGCTGCACTCCGCGAACTATGTCGAAGCGCAGCCGTTCGTGGGCAAGAAGGTGTTGGTGGCGGGTGGAGGCAACTCAGGGGCACAAATTCTTGCCGAAGTTTCAAAGGTCGCTGAGACCACGTGGGTAACCCCAGTAGAACCGATGTTCTTGCCTGACGATGTGGATGGGAGGGTATTGTTCGAGCGTGCAACTGAGCGCTGGAAAGCCCAGCTGGAGGGGCGCGTCATTGAGCAGCCGGTTGGTGGGCTGGGCGATATCGTCATGGTTCCGCCCGTTGCCGAAGCCCGAGAGCGCAATGTTCTCAAGTCTGTACGACCTTTCGAAAGTTTTACTCCTAATGGGGTTGTTTGGGTCGATGGTTCCGAGTCTGCGGTGGACGCGGTGATTTGGTGCACCGGATTTCGGCCAGCCCTTCAGCATCTGGATTCACTGGGGGTGGTCAACACCGAGGGCCGCGTTGAGGTCGAAGGCACCCACTCGATCAAAGAGCCAGGGCTGTGGCTGGTCGGTTACGGCGAGTGGACAGGTTCAGCGTCCGCCACACTGATCGGTGTAACACGAACAGCACGGAGCACAGTCAATGAGATCGTAACTTTTCTCTCTGATCAGTCCACCTGAAGTGGCCGGCAGCCGACCTTGAAATACACCGCTGATTGTTGAGGAGAACCTTGCCTGACATCTTCCGCAGAAGCGTAAAGCTCGACACTGGCCATGCACTCGTTTATGCGCTGAAGGAGGATGTCCTTCAGCCGTCCTTGGCTGCTGGCTGGACAGTCGCTACCCTCTTTTACCACCAGGGATGCTCGCTTTTCGTCGCGGCTAATCAGGCTGCCAAACTCCGCCGTACAATCACCCCATTGCAGCTTGTCGGCGGAAAGCCGAAATGACGGTAGCGCCAAAGCATCCCTCTGGTTATTGCGCCACTCACCTATAAACCATGTCCCCTCAATCGTCTTGTCCATACCGGACGGATGCTTGGCGGGTGTCTCACCTTGATCACAAGCGGTCAATGCCAACGCTGTAATCACCACAAAGGACAATGTGGGGATGCTGATTGATTTACTCATGGCGTGCCTCCGACATGTGCTGATTCAGGCTCTGCCAATTCCTCCACACGCACGTAGCGCGAAGAGGTTCACTCCGTCCTGTCTGACGGATTCATATCGCCTCGGCATGCCTAGGTAAGGCGATAGAAATCAGTGCTGCGAGCAGCACAAAGGCGCTCGATATCCACAAGCATGCTTCCAGCCCATACACCTGATAAACCCAGCCGGACAGCACCGTGCCGATCAGCCGTCCCATGGCGTTGGACATGTAATAAAAACCCACATCCAGCGACACGCCATCTTCCTTGGCGTAGGACACGATCAGGTAGCTGTGCAGCGACGAATTCACCGCGAACAACGCGCCAAAGACCATTAATCCACCCAACAGCACCGCCTGTTGCGACAGCCCGGTGTTCAGCCCGAGAGCGATTGCCGCAGGCAGCCCCGCCAGTGCAATGGCCCACAGAAATGCCGCACGACCATCCGGTACGTGCCCACGTTTCTTGCCAGTGATGTTGGGCGCAAACGACTGCACGATGCCGTAACCAATCACCCAGGCCGCTAGAAAGCCGCCAACCTTCCAGAAGTCCCAACCGAAGACACTGCTCAGGTACACCGGCAAGGCCACCACAAACCAGACATCGCGGGCGCCGAACAGGAACATCCGTGCCGCCGAGAGGATATTGATCGCCCGGCTCTTGGACAGGATGTCGCGAAACTTGGGCTTGGCTTTCGCTTTGCCCAGGTCCTTCTTCAACAGGATCAAGCTGCTGACCCAGATCAGCGCCAGGACAGCCGCCATGGCCAGCAAGGCGCCTTTAAAGCCGATCAATGCCAGCAAGGCTCCGCCAAGAAAGAAGCCGACGCCCTTGAGTGCATTCTTCGAGCCGGTGAGGATCGCCACCCACTGGTACAGCTTGCCCTGCTGCCCATCCGGGACCAGGAGTTTGATAGAGCTTTTCGCGCTCATCTTGTTCAGGTCTTTGGCAATCCCCGACAGCGCCTGAGCGCCCATCACCCACGGGATGGTTAGCCAGGCTACCGGAACTGTCAGCATCAACAGCGCCGCGACCTGGAGGCCCAGCCCGATGTTCATGGTTCGGTTCAGGCCCAACCGGGCGCCGAGGTACCCACCCACCAGGTTAGTGATCACGCCAAAGAGTTCGTAGAATAGAAACAACGCCGCGATTTGCAGTGGGCTGTAGCCCAACGCGTGAAAATGCAGCACCACCAACATGCGCAGGGCGCCGTCGGTGAGGGTGAAGGCCCAGTAGTTGCCCGTCACGAGCAGGTACTGCCGCACTTCCGGCGCGAGGGCTGACAACGCTTTCATGACCGCTCCTCAGACTGCCAGACCGACCATTTTGGCCAGCTCGACGGTGCGGTTGGCATAACCCCATTCATTGTCGTACCAGGCATAGAGTTTGACTTGAGTGCCGTTGATGACCATGGTCGACAGTGAATCGATAATCGATGAGCGCGGGTCAGTACGGTAGTCGATGGACACCAATGGACGCTCTTCGAAGCCGAGAATGTCTTTCAGCTCATTCTCGGAAGCGTCCTTGAGGAACTGATTGACCTCCTCGACGGTGGTGGCCCGCTCGACTTCGAAGACACAGTCGGTCAGCGAAGCGTTGGCCAGCGGGACGCGTACGGCGTGACCATTCAGGCGCCCACGCAGCTCCGGGAAAATTTCGGCGATGGCAGTCGCCGAGCCGGTGCTGGTTGGGATCAAGCTCATGCCGGAAGCACGCGCACGGCGTAGATCCTTGTGCGGCTGATCGAGAATGCTTTGGGTGTTGGTCAGGTCATGGATGGTGGTGATTGAGCCGTGGCGAATGCCCAGCTTTTCGTGGATGACTTTCACCACCGGCGCCAGACAGTTGGTGGTGCACGAAGCAGCGGTGACGATGCGATGTTCCGCCGCATTGAACAGCTGATGATTGACGCCCATGACGACGTTCAGCGCGCCTTTTTCCTTCACCGGAGCGCAGACCACCACACGCTTCACGCCTTGGTCGAGGTAAGCCTGCAACACCGCCACGGTTTTCATCTTGCCGCTGGCTTCGATCACCAGATCGCAACCCGACCAGTCGGTGTCCGCAATCGCTTTGTTCGCGGTGACCTTGATGCGCTTGCCGCCAATCACCACCTGATCGCCTTCTGCGCTGGCTTCGTTGTGCCAACGACCATGCACAGAGTCGAAATTGATCAGGTGCGCATGGGTTACTGCATCGCCTGCCGGATCGTTGATCTGCACGAACTCAAACTCCGGCCAGTTCCAGGCGGCTCGCAGAGCGAGGCGACCGATCCGACCAAAACCATTGATACCAACTTTGATAGTCATGTTGTTGTGCTCTGTATCTGTTGTCAGTGGGAGTTCGACTGGGCGTCAAACTGGCCGATGTATTCAATGTGGGCAGGATGCTGAATGGCACGCGGACGCAACGACTGAACATCGCGGATGGCATCGCTGAATGGCACACCGCTTTCGATCAACAGCTGAGCGGCGACCAAACCGGTACGGCCTGAGCCGCCCTTGCAATGGATCGCGATGGTTTTCCCTTCGATCAGCAGCTGCTGGAGACGCGGATGGTGCTGCTCCCATGCGGCTTTGAATGCTTCGCCAGGCGCTTGATCATCTTCTACGGGCAGGTGAAACCACTCGATGCCGAGCATTTGGCACTCTTCGGGCAGCAGGTCGATCTCGTTCTGAAGCAACTCTTCTGTCGGCATCAGCGTCAGCAACGCCGATGCACCTGCATCCTTCAGTGTTTGCAACGCCTCGAAAGGTCGGGTGCCCTTCGTGCCTGGACACGGGGTGAAGATCAATTGGCCATTGAACTGTGTCAGAGGCAGTACGGAATAAGGGTGTTGTTGCACGGTGAAAAATCCTCAGATAGAGCGCTGATTGACACGTTTCATGAGTTCTTCCGCCGACTCTTTGCGCTCGGAATAACGATCAACCAGATAGTCCTGACGGTCGCGAAGCAGCAGCGTGAATTTCACCAACTCTTCCATCACATCAACGACGCGGTCGTAGAACGGAGAAGGTTTCATCCGGCCGTTATCGTCAAACTCCATATAGGCCTTTGGCACGGAGGATTGGTTGGGGATGGTGAACATGCGCATCCAACGTCCCAGCACTCGCAGCTGATTGACCACGTTGAACGACTGCGAGCCACCACACACCTGCATGACGGCAAGGGTTTTGCCCTGGGTCGGGCGTACCGCGCCCATGGCCAGTGGCACCCAGTCGATCTGAGCTTTGAAGACCGCGCTCATGGAACCGTGACGTTCTGGAGAACACCAGACCTGCCCCTCGGACCACAGCATCAGCTCGCGCAATTCCTTCACTCGAGGATGATCGTCGGGGGCGTCATCTGGCAGCGGCAAACCGGACGGATTGAAAATCCGCGCCTCGGCGCCGAAGTGCTCCAGCAGCCGAGCGGCTTCTTCTACCAACAGGCGGCTGAAGGAACGCTCACGGGTTGATCCGTACAGCAGCAAAATGCGCGGCTTATGGATAGAGGTCTTTTCAATACCGAGTTTGTCTGCCGATGGGAGGTCAACCAGTCCGGTATCGAGCTGGGGGATAGGGTCATCAAACATAGTCTTTGTCCTGCGCAACGGCGCTCTTGGATTCATCGAACCAGCGGCGTTTCAACCAGAGGGCAGCACCGACCAGAGAAATCAGTACCGGCACTTCCACCAGCGGACCAATCACCGTGGCGAAAGCGACCGGGGAAGCCAGGCCGAAGGTGGCAATGGCCACGGCAATCGCCAGTTCGAAGTTGTTGCTCGCGGCGGTAAAGGCCAGCGCCGTGGTGCGTGGATAGTCAGCTTTGAGCAATTTGCCCATCCAGAAACTGATGAAGAACATCACCACGAAATAAATGGTCAGGGGGATCGCGATACGCAACACATCCAGCGGCAATTGCAGCACCACGTCACCCTTGAGGCTGAACATGGCCACGATGGTCAACAGCAGCGCCACCAGCGTCAGCGGGCTGATCTTTGGAATGAAGCGCTCCTGGAACCAGACTTCACCTTTACGGGCGATAAGGATTTTGCGAGTCAGGAAGCCCGCTAGGAACGGCACACCCAGGTAGATCAGGACCGACTCGGCAATGCTGACAAAGCTGGTCTCGATCACACTGCTTTCCAGCCCGAACAGCGGCGGCAACAGCCCAAGGAAGACCCAGGCATACAGACTGAAAAACAGGATCTGGAAGATGCTGTTGAACGCCACCAGCCCGGCGACGTACTGATTGTTGCCACCCGCAATCTGATTCCAGACCAGCACCATCGCGATGCAGCGAGCCAAGCCGATCAGGATCAGACCCGTCATGTATTCCGGCTGGTCCCGCAAGAAGATGATCGCCAGTGCGAACATCAACACCGGGCCGATGACCCAGTTCTGGACCAAAGACAAAACGAGGATGCGTTTGTCCTTGAAGACCTCCGGTAGTTCCTCATAGCGAACCTTGGCCAGAGGCGGATACATCATCACGATTAAACCGATAGCGATAGGGATGTTGGTTGTGCCCACAGAAAGACTGTTGAGCCACTGTGGCCAGCCTTCGAACAGGCTTCCCAAACCGATGCCCAAGGCCATGGCGAGAAAAATCCACAGCGTCAGGTAACGGTCCAGAAATGAAAGGCGGCTTTTAATCATGATCATTGCTCCTGTGGTTACAGCGTGCCAATCAGGGCCAGCTCTGCCTTGAGCTGTTCGGCACTCAGTTGGGAAAGCGGTAAAGCCAGGAAGGCTTGGATACGGGTTTTGATCTGCTCCAAGGTGGCTTCAAAAGCCGCCTCGATCTCTTCTTGCGTCCCTTGGTATTCCGAAGGGTCGGCCAGCCCCCAGTGCGCCTTGGTAGCTGGCCCGAAAAATACCGGACAGGCCTCACCGGCAGCCTTGTCACATACCGTGATGACGAAATCAGGAGCCAGGTTCACATGGACATCGCTGGACTTACTGGACAGCCCGAACGTCGAAATACCAGCATTCCCCAATGTTTTGAGGCTCAGCGGGTGCACTTCACCTTTGGGCTGACTGCCCGCGCTGTAGGCTTTCATGCCTTCCGGTGCCAAGTGATTGAAGATCGCTTCACAGAGGATGCTGCGGCAGCTATTAGCAGTGCAGAGAAACAGGATTTTCATCGAGCGGTCTCGTAGTCGAAGGCGGAATCAGGCGATTTTGCTTTCACAGCACACGGCTGCCCGTTCAGGACGGTCACCCATTTCATCAAGGCGTTTGGCATCAGGGCTTAACCAGTGCTTGTTGCTTTCGAGCGTAGTGGTCAGCACTTGATGAACCCAATTAGGGAGATTCGGGTGCAGTCGGTAATAAACCCATTGGCCTTGCCGACGGTCCGACAGCAAACCGCAAGTGCGCAACTGCGCCAGGTGCCTGGAGATTTTTGGCTGACTCTCGTTCAACGCGCAGGTCAGCTCGCAAACACATAGCTCTCCTTCACGGGTGATGAGCAGCATCGTGCGGACACGGGTGTCGTCAGCCAGGCATTTGAATACAGTGGTCGGTGTCAGATGGTCAGCCATATCGATTCTCAGCGTTTGCTTTTCACCAAGACGAACATCTTGATGCGCTCATGAATTTCGTGAAGGGTGTGACGGAATGCATCGGGTTTAGTGCTGGTGGCCGGATCTTCAAAATTCCAGGCCAATGCCTCGCCGGCTCCAGGTAGCGACTGGCATTCCGCTGCGGCTTTATCGCACAAGGTGATGACGTAATCGAAACGCTCACCTCGGAATTCTTCGATCGACTTACTACGCAATCCTTCGGTATTCACCCCAAGGTGGGAAAGTGCGTCAAAGGTGCGCGGATCGACCTGAGTTGGGACAGTGCCGGCGCTGAACGCCTCGAAATGCTCCGAATCGGTATGCCTCAGCAGCGCTTGGGCCAACTGTGAGCGGGCAGCGTTGGCGGTACAAACGAACAGAACACGGGCTTTGCTGGTCATTGTGAAGTCTCAGCTCATATACGGTTTATCGAATATATGATTTTACGCATTCGAGGTAAAGCCCCTGCATCGGAAAAATTCGAAAAGGACCAGCTCCTGCCGAGCAAAATCCCCTAAAAGCCCTTGCTTATAGGACGTATGGGATACTCACGCAGCAGAGCGCTTCAGAAACATTTGGAAAAGTGTATATGTGAAAATTGTAATAAGTTTGTCATCCATTCGAGGATAGCCTCTGCTCCGATCCAACCAACCAGGAGCCTGGAAGATGAAAAAACTGACGATCACCGCCGCCTTGCTGACTAGCCTGTTTGCGAGCGTTAGCTTCGCGAGCCAGTACGACAAGCCCGGATTCTTTACCAAAGTAGAAGACGGCCGCCTTTGGGTCTTTCGTGAAGGTTCTGAACAACTGAAAGACTTCAAGGCACACGGCGAACCTGCCAAGCAATACACGGAAATCGGCACCGGCCCAGACGGGATGACCGTTAAGTCGGGTGACGAGAAGGCGCTCAAGGACTATCTGAGCACGCTTAAAAAGTAAAACAGTGAGATTTGATCCGCCCCTATCGCAGGGGCGGATATCGGTTGTTGGTACTAGCCTTTGCAACAACCTGGCGAGGTACGAGGTGCAACCTCAGGGATTGCGCCGCCAGCACCGCAACAAGACGCCTGACTGGTCGAAGCCTTAAAACGGTCATCGACTTCATCGAAATCCGAGTTGCATATGCCAGTCTCCGGGAGAACCAGTTCAACCCTTTTGGCCGCATCCCAATCGCCCGCCAATGCCGCGACAACAGACCGTACCTGCTCATACCCCGTCATCAACAAGAACGTAGGCGCCCGGCCATAGCTCTTCATCCCCACAATGAACAACCCCTCCTCAGGATGGGCCAGCTCTACCGCGCCATGGGGCCTGACCGTACCGCAGCTGTGCTCGTTGGGATCAATCATAGGAGCTAGCAACACTGCGCTTTGGGTCGCGGGATCAAGCGCGATACGTAGCTCGCTGAGCAAGCTCAGGTCTGGGCGGAATCCAGTCGCCACAATGAGTTCGTCCACAGGTGGAAGTATCTGCTCTCCCGCCTTCACGACCAACCCTTGGCCGTTGTCTGCAACCTGATCGATAGCGATGTTTTTGAACAGCTCAATCGCGCCGTCATTCAGCATCTGACGAATCTTGATTCCGAGCTTTCCGCGCTCTTGCAATTGGTCATTCGCTCCACCACCTAGAATGCGCTCAAGAGAATTACCCCGGATCGCCCAGAGCACTTTGGTTTGCGGTGCTTCCTGAATCAGACGCACCAGATCCTGGAGGGCGTTAAACGCGGAGTGACCACCACCCACCACCAGCACTCTTTTGTTGGCATAGCGATTCCGCGCACCACCCAGCACCTCCGGAATGCCGTACGCAATGTGCGCTGCATGCTCGATCTCGCCCAAGGCTGGAATGCCATGGGCGCCCATCCAGTTTGGTGTCAGGTAAGTGCCCGAGGCATCAATGACAGCACTGGCAAGCACATCCTGTTCACCCGCTGGCCCTGCGACACGCAGTAAAAAAGGAGCTGCCGATCTGCCCTGGGTCTTCATCACATCCTGACCGACGCGAGTGGCCGCCAGAACACGGGTATTGAGCTGCAAGTGACGCTTGATCTGTTCCAGATCCGCGAGAGGTCGAACAAACCGATCCAGCAGTTCACGACCCGTTGGATACTCGCTCTCCGGCGGTGGAGTCCAACCATCGGCCAGCAGAAGTTTGGCTGCCTCCTTGTCCACATTGAACTGCCACGGAGAGAACATCTTCACGTGCCCCCACTCTTCAATATTGGACCCAGCTTTCGGACCAGCGTCCAGAATCAGCGGAGTGAGACCACGGGCCAGCAGGTGGGCGGCTGCCGCCAGGCCTACTGGACCGGCACCGATTATGGCGACAGGAAGATGAGTGTTTTCCATGATCGATTCCTTCTTCAGACGGGCTGATTGACCGTAAACAGGCGCTCGACGATCGCGCAGTCGAGCCAGCGTCCTTCAAGGCAGGCGTGTTTTTCATACACCCCCACTTGGCGGAAACCGCAGGCTTCGCACAATGCGAGGCTGGCGTGATTGAACGTAAAAATGCGTGAAAGGACCTTCCAGAATCCGCGAGCCTCAGCTTCTTTCAGCAGTGATTGAAGTAACTGTTTGCCGAGTCCCTGGCCGCGAACGCTGCGGTCCAGGTAAATGGAAAAATCCGCGATGCCGTCGTAACAGGCACGGGCGCGATAGCTACTGAGTCCAGCCCAACCGACAACCTGATCTGCCTCGTCGACCATAACCAACACTGGATAGCGTTCCATTGCGTTGATGCGACCAAGCATGTCTGCCGGGCTTCGAGGAGTCGTCTCAAACGTAGAGCTGCGTTCCTCGATCCCCTGGTTATAAATGGCCGCTATTGAAATGGTGTCTTTGGGTTCAGCTAAACGAACTCGCATTGTTGGCATTCCATTACGTTGGTAGTAACAACATTATTGGCAAAAAAAGGGAAACTCTTCCCTTTCATTCCTTGCTCTTCACGGCTGGGCAGCACTCACTCACGAGCCCGCAGCGAATCTCCGTGGCCCGCGTAATCTGCCTCAGCAAACTCAGCGCTCCCTGCCTAGCTTCAACTGATAGGTTCTCAATCATCGCTCGCTCCTCTGCAATCAGATCAGCTCTGATCTTCGCGTATAGCTCACGTCCAGCATCCGTTGCCTGAATTCGCACCGCACGCCGATCTTCATCATCCTCAACGCGGGACACATACCCTTTGCGCTCAAGGGTATCGATCACTCGACTCGCCGTGCTCTTGTCCAAGAACATTTCTTCCGCCAAGACCTGTAGGCGCAATGCGCCCCTTTTGACCAGCGTTTCGACGGCATAACACTGGGTTACAGACACGTCGTAACAGCAGATCCGATCTCGATCACGGAACTGATGGACGCGAACCAGCTGGTTCAACGCCTCATACAGATCCTCGGAATCCTGAGTCAACTGATCGTTTTTACCGTTCGTCATAACCGTCACAAATTAGTTGTTAGCTGCAACAGTAGTCCTGATTTCCCGAAATCGTCAACACCGATCTTCGGTTGACTATGGCCAAAGAAAGGCGCTAGCTTGTTGTTACTGACAACAAAAAATGAGCATGCCGGTCGTGACACTTCCAGAGCAGATTCATCCCCCGATCAATCGCTCCAGGCTCGTATGGGCGATGGGTTTTACTCAGATTCTTGCTTGGGGTTCGACTTATTACTTGCCCGCAGTGCTTGCGACTCCGATAGCCAAAGAGACGGGGTGGTCCATCACCAGTGTGGTGGGTGGCTTATCCTGGGGGCTACTGGTCGCGGGAGCTTCCTCGCCGGCAGTTGGTCGTCAGATTGATCGCCATGGCGGACGCTCTGCCCTAGCCGCCAGTTCATTGCTGCTGGCTCTTGGCATGCTACTGATGGGGCTGGCGGGTAACGTTGCCACTTACTACGTCGCCTGGACTCTGATTGGCGTTGCCATGGCGGCGGGTTTGTACGACGCAGCCTTCTCAACCCTAGGACGTCTTCTCGGCGAGGGGGCTCGAACGTCAATTACCGGACTGACCCTGTTAGGCGGGTTCGCCAGCACCATAGGCTGGCCGGTGATAGCGGGACTGGAGAGTTGGATCGGCTGGAGAAACGCCTGCTTTACCATCGCCGCAGCTCATCTGCTAATCGGATTGCCCATTCATGCGCTGTTGATACCTGGAAGCACAAAACAACCGCCCCATCCCGTAATAGTAGAATCACCCACGGCATCCGAGCTTCGCCCTAGGGCCACCAACCAGCTGTTCTTGCTGATTGCCGCCATGCTGACGGTTCTGGCGTTGGTCGTATCAGGTATCTCAGTCCACCTGCTCAATGTCCTCAAGCAATTGGGAATCGCGACTGCCGTGGCCTTGGCCATCGGCATGGTGATTGGTCCTTCGCAAGTCCTGGCACGGGTGGCTGAGTTTTCCATCGGCAGGAACCTCCATCCAACTTGGTCCGCACGAGCCGGCGTGTTGCTGTGTTTGATCGGGCTTGGACTGCTGATCTCAGGCCTGCCTTGGCTGGCCTTCGTAGCGATTGCACTTTACGGAGCCGGTAACGGCATCCTCACCATCGCTCGCGGTACTCTTCCATTGGCGCTGTTCGGGTCACAAGGATATGGCGCACGAATGGGACTGCTCGCGAGGCCCGTCCTTGTCGCCCAAGCCTGCGGCCCCATCGCCGCCGCTTATGTTTTGGACAGCTTCGGAGCATCGGTACTGCTTAGCGTGATGTGTGGGTTACTGTTGCTGTGCTTCATCGCCACTTGGCGCTTGCCAAATACGCAAAAAGGCAAGTAAGTACGATGTTCCGGTAGACGTAGTGTTGATCAGAAAAAAATCGATACCCGGCATCAAGCGAACACTGGGTGGGATACATCGTGAATGAAGCGCATCAAGCTAGGAATGATGTGAGAAGCATCTGGCCCAACGCCTCTAAGGGTTGCCGAAGCAAAGTTGCGCTGCTTCGGTAATCCCACAAAATACAAACCCGGTACGTGCTCCGCCTTCCCGTTGCGTTGGGTCAGGCTTTCATTGCCCGCCACGTGCAGACCTGCCAAAAAACCAAGGTTCGGACGAAACCCGGTCGCGAAAACCAAACTGTCCACGTCAGTGTGCTGCCCATCAGCCCAGATCACGCCCGTCGACGTTACCTCCGTGAACATCGGCTTGCGCTCAAAAAGTCCCTGCTTGATGGCACGACGATAGGTGCCATCATCCAGCACGGGGGTACTTTGGTCATTCAGCCAACGAGTCTTCTCCATCCCTGTCCACTTGAGCCAAGCATGAAAATCCACACCGAGGATCTTTTGCGGAAAAAACCGAATCGATTCCCTTGTCGCCAATACGACGCTGCTGACTTGAGCCAACTCATGAGCAATTTGTACAGCTGAGTTGGCAGCACCTATGACCACTACTCGTTGATCAATGAAGCCGTCGACGTTTCGGTAATCAGCACTGTGTAAACGCTGCCCGCGAAAACTCTCCAGCCCCTGAATGTCAGGGATGAACGGCTGATTGAATCCGCCAGTGCAAACGATCAATGCTTTTGAGCAGAAACGCTGACCATCAGATGCCTGAAGCAAAAATAGTCCATCCTCCTTACACACTTTCTGGACTCGTATGTTCTGGCGAATGGGTAGCTGGAAAGCGTCCGCGTACTGCTCCAAATAACGTACGACTTCATCGCGTAGCGGATAGTGCTTAGCTTCAGCTGGAAAGGGCATCCCAGGTAACGATGAGTAAGCAGCAGGGGAAAAAAGTCTCAGGTTGTCGTAGTAGTTGCGCCAGTTTCCACCTGGCTGGCTCTCGGCTTCCAGAATGAGAAAACTGAGATTCTGCTGCCGCAGATGCCAACCGCACGCGAGCCCAGCTTGGCCCGCGCCAATAACGATGACATCCAAGGGCTTATTAATTATGTTCATGTATGCGCACTCATGCATATATAGAAATAACAAAAAAACTACTCTGGCACACCAGGGCAGCAAAACGGGGCCAGACTCTTCATGTGTTGGAGAATGGCTTCGAGCCGTGTCACCACTGCCGGTCCATCCACCTCGTAGAACATCTGCCTGCTGACCTTGGTAGCGCGGACAATACCGGCCTCTAATAGCACTTGCAGATGACGGGACACCACTGAACGCTCTTGAGGTAGCTCTTCGGCAATCTCACCGATATCTGCTCGCCCCAGTTGCATGACTCGCTTGAGCACAGCTACCCGCGACGGCTCGCACAGAGCTTTGAAGAAGGCTCCATCGAGAGAGTCGATTGCAGCATCAATTGCACGGGAACGTGTAGAGGTTCGGTTTGTCATGCGGATGACTATATGTGCATATCCGTACACACGTCAATTGTCCGAATGAACGTCAACAACAGATATCAATAGCGCCTGATCAATGCCTGCAAGATCCAGAATGATGAATTCGACCGTCAGTTTTGGGTCGTTTACAGCCCTTCACGACAGGCTGCAATCGCCAACAGCAGTAAGTAAAAGAATATTGTCTTTATGGCTATTTTCAGCACTTAAAGGAAAATTTACTTTTCTTTACTGCTGGTATTTTTGGACAAGGGTGAGGCGCGGGACAACAATCGCTGTGCGGCCATGCGGTAGAAACCGCGCCAAAGCCCCCTGCACCTTTTGTTTTTCGTCGCCCGGAAATGCCTCTAGACAAATTATGGATTTTTGCATAATTGTGCATAAAACTAGTTTTCTAAATTTATTTAGCCAATTACTGCGCGTTAATGGACAAAAAAACTAAAAGTTCTCTCCGCCAAACAATCTGAAATTCGTCGCTTTCTCTGGTCCGCGCGTTTTGGTTGCCGAAGCGACCAGCCACTACGGCATCAGCCCTTTCGAAATATCCAGAGCGTCGATCGTGGGTCAGCCCCTGCGCCTATTGAGCCCACTGGTTCTTCGCCTTATCTGCTCTTGGCTTTCGCTGGCATAGACTTGGTCTATATCGCGCAAAAGGTTTTCCAACGCAGACAGATCAATCGCAGCGCACCATCCAAAGTTCGTCCAGCTTGGTCGTATAAGATCGGCTCATCATCTCACGGCGCATCCCCCAGTCAGGTGATGCTGGAACACTGGCAGCCCGCAGTGTGCCCCGGCCCCATCTTCCGTTGATATTGTCCATGACCTGCATCAGCCGAACGCATTCTGCAGATTGCTTGGGCGCAAACAGATCTTCGGTGAACTCACCTGGCTGCCTCAGATCCATCAAAAGCACCTCAGCTTTGCTGTAACGGAAGCCCGGACGAAAGATTTTAGCCACTGCGTCGGTAGCCATTCGCGTCATGAGCAGGGTGTCACATGTCGGGTAAGGCAGTTCTACCATCACTCCCTGGGCGTAGTGGGCCTCGTCAGGATTGAACATACCAGTGCGGATGCTCACTCGCATGCGCTTGCACATCGAACCTTGAGCTCGGAGTTTTTCCGCTGCGCGTCCAACGTAAGTGGCCACTGCCTGCTTGATCGGCTCAATCTCTGTGAGGCGTTTGCCGAATGCCCGACTGCAGCAGATCTCTTGCTTTGGCTGCTCGACCTCTTCAACGTCCAAGCATGATATGCCCGCCAGTTCACGGGCGGTCTTCTCCACCACCACGCTGAATTTTTGCCGCAGCATCTTGGGATCAGCCATTGCCAAGTCCATAGCCCTCAGGACGCCCATGGATTCCAGGTGCGCTGTCATTCGCCTACCAATTCCCCAGACTTCCCTTACCGCGGTGTTACGCAAAACCCAGTCTCGCTTGAAAGGATCACGGATATCTACAACGCCTCCAGTTTGAGCCTGCAAGCGCTTAGCGGTGTGGTTGGCCAACTTGGCAAGGGTTTTAGTGGATGCTATTCCAACACCGACCGGGATGCTCGTGCACCGTAATACGCGGGACCGAAGATCACGGCCGAATGCCTCAAGGTTACCGGGCATACCACCCATGCTTAGCCAGATTTCATCGATTGAGTACCGCTCCCATGAGTCGACCGTAGATTCCAGAATGGTCATGATGCGTTCGGACATGTCGCCGTACAGGGCATAATTGCTGGAAAACGGCACGATTCCGTGCTGCCTCAGTTTGTCTCGAATCTGGAAATATGGTTCGCCCATTTTTACGAACGGTTTCGCATCGTAAGATCTAGCTATCACACACCCGTCGTTGTTGCTGAGTACTACGATTGGGGTCTTGGCCAGATCTGGTCTAAAGACGCGCTCACAGCTCGCATAGAATGAGTTGCAATCGACCAGCGCAAACACTTTTTCACTGTGCATGATCGCGCACACTGAAGCGGACCACCCCCCAAACTAGAAAGTCGTCACCTTCGAGAATGTATTTGGCGGGATAAGCTGGGTTTTCCGACTTGAGGATTACCACCCCGTCCCGGCGATGCAACCGCTTGCATACGGGCTCATTGTTCACTGCGGCAATGATGATATCGCCATGCTCAGCGTCACGGCCTCGATCCACGATGACGACGTCACCCGAGAAAATACCGGCGCCCTGCATGCTGTCGCCTTCCACTTTGACCAAATAGACATGGGGGGCTCGCAGATCGAACAGCTCATCAAGAGAGATAATTTTCTCTAAGTGATCGGATGCCGGGGATGGAAAGCCGGCCGGCACGCGAAAGGAGTAAGAAGGAACCATTGTAGCGCCGCCAGTCGGCGTGCCTAAGAAGGTGATGGTCATAATGTAAAGCTCAGAGAAAACTGTATATAAATACAGTTAACCCTTGATTTATCGGCCGGTCAATCCCGGCCAATGGCAATTCCGTCGGGTGGAATCAAAGTTTTCTGCGGCCCCGTGGATCTATAGGTAGGACATTTGAGGCAGGCAATTGCCGCTCCAGATCGGCAATGCCAGGCGACTAGCTGCATGCGCGCTGTTATTTCAAAGCTTTTTCGGCCCGCGCGGATCCAACGAAATTAAATTTGACGCAGGCAACTGCCGCTCAAGCTCAGCGATACGGTCATACAACTCAATGATTTTCGCATCCGCTTCGCTCAATAAGCTTGCGAGTTGGTCGCGCTGCCGGGCAACTTGCTCCATCCGATCACGCAGGGCGCGGCTTTTCTGGCGGGCGAGAAGATTTACCTTGCTCAACGAAGGAGGTCGCTCCTCCGCATGTTGTTCCACGTAGGTTTTTATCTCTGCAATGAGACTCGGGAAACGAGATTTCTTAAGCGCCGACGGGTCGCTCCCGGCCTCTTTGGCCACGTTGTTCTGAGTGACCGGTGTCCCCTTTGGTAGAAGCTGTGGCCTATTGAGTTTCAGGCGCTCAAAAGCATCACGATATTGATCAGCCGCACTGCGGCGAGCAGGGAGTTCAACGTCCATTTGCGCTCCCTACGACACGAAGGAAGCTCTCTACGCTTCGCTGTTGAGCCATCAACGAATCCATTAGCGGACTCCCATCCTGAGCAGTAGCAAGCCGCTCTTTGAGTACATGTTCAAGATCATCTACCGCGCCCAATCGTTCTGAGTCATACAGCACATCAGGGCAAGGTTTTGCATCCACTGAATCACCGCCCCCGCAATGGGCAATGTTGTCAATTCCGCCGTACGGACAAGGCTCGCGACTCGAACAAACGCCAAGAATGATCGGGCGACAGGCGACCGCGCCTTTCTTTGCCAAACCAATCATCTTCTTCGCATCCTCTGGCGAAATCAGCCGAACAATCTCAGCCTTTCGTTTGTCTCCATGGGGACTGACAAAACGCTCACTCGTAAGCTGCTGTAACTCTCTACCAAGCGTCTCGTACATCGTGCGAACGTACAGCGTGTGAGCCTTTTCCTCTAGACGCATCTGCGAGTGATTTTGTCCATAGTAAAGACTCATCGCTCGAGTGACGTGCTTGAGCTGATACTGAAGCGAAGCATCACTTACAAGCCCGGAAGCTTGCATGTTTACTGCCCCAGTTCGACGCAACTGATGCCACGCCAACGGCCATACAGCGCCCACTTGATACTCCTCCGGCAACGTAGGGGTAGCTAGTCGGGCCAATTTCAGATCCTCGGGCGTGATACGCAAACGCTCTAAATCAAAGAGCTTGTCGAACTGCCCCAAAAGGTCGGCATATGGCGGAATGCTCGGTCTCAGTGAGTGATCATCTTTTTTGCGCACTGGGCTCCACGGCTCGCTATAAGAATCGCTCAAATAACGCCCAGCAAGGCCACTCGCTTCTGAGTGAGATGCGTGTAATGAGCGAAACAGAGAGATCACCTCCATCGCCCTCACGGCGACCGCCACAGAGGGGGATGTGACCCACAGGGCGTCGCTATCAGACAGCGTTTTTGTCGTCTGCCCACGTAACAAAAAAATGTCGCCGAAACTCTTGTCGTGCTCGACGTCAAGGCACCCGGCTCGAAGATTCCATGCTTCCTCGACCCGCATGAGACTGAAGTTAAGGATGTAAGCTAATCCCGCGCGGTTGACCAGTTTCAGATAGCTAGTCAGCGCTCTTACTTGCAAGTCGCGACCTCGACCCACCCAACGTTCAAGTAGCTCAAAGATGCCGAAGCGTTTCGCGGTATCTGCAAACGCGCCGAGAAAACGAAGCCCCGTTTTAGAGCCTGATAAATGCATTTTATGGCCACAAAAAGGCGGGGCGTTTACGCACGCCGTTCTCTCTGAAACCCTCTGGTTATGTTCGTAAGCCGCGAAGCAGAACCGGTAACAAGCTTCAACCTGTTCTCGATGGGATAGGAAGTCATCAAGGCACTCTCGCAGCCTAGTAACTTGATAGCGCCAAATACGTGGAGGGATGTACGGTGTTTGAGCTGTGTGGTGAGTTGGAAAAAGCGCAGCCAGACGGGTCAGGGAGCCTGAATCCAGCAACGTAAACCCTACCGCATCCCTGGACGCGTAAAGCTCATGCATTAACGTCAGAAACTCGGTTTTTCTCGAGGTATGAAGAAAGGCAGGGATCCGTTCGCATACGCGTGGAAAGTGGCTTAATTCGCTGGCAAGTATTCCTGCCTGTTCGCAAAGAACAAACAGCCGCCGCATCTGATCGAAACGCGTTTTAAGGGATCTGTAGCCACGAGCGCCGTACGGCCCGTATAGCCACCAGCCAGTGATGATTCGAAGTAAATTTGCGTTCTTTGAGCTAATTGGCGCCGCTGATTTTTTAACTGGCCCATCACCAAAATTCAGCGTCAGTGCCTTCTTGGCCCATGGATCAAGCCTCCAAATTGGATCGCCCCAACGGCTTATTACTTTACCCTGTGCATCAATTACGACCGGCCAATCAGGTGGCGGAGGCCAGCTCTCTGGACGGTAATTCGATGCCCCAGGAACGGAGAGAGGCGACTCGATAGAAAGCCCTAACGTCCTGAGCATATTCATAGGGAAGGCCCCGCTGTAACTTCCGCAAGCCGAATAAATCCGTCCCAAGCTGGGTGATAGTCCTCCTCAGCTATGCGAGCCAGTGCCTCTTCAACCCAAAGCCGACGCACCTCGCTACTTTCTTGAAAGAACCGTAACTTCGCACTCAGACGCTCGACCGCAAGCATCGATGGATGGTCTGCATCGTCAGATCTATCCGTGCAAGCTGGGCGATATCTAACTAGCTCCAAGGTCTTGAGCACTCGCAAACTACTCAGAGACCAGACGTGATCCTCGCTTTCAATATCCCGATGATTGACGCAGAAAAGGCAACCCGCTGCGTTAATACAATCGGGATCAGGAGCATTAGTCGGAGCATCCACGACGGATTCTGGTATCGGCGCCACACAAGTACCTGGAGCAGGTGAGCAAACGACGGGATCTGCTTGCCGGTGAAATCGAGTGATTTCAATCATCGCAATTTGCGGATTGGGCTCGGCGTACACACGGATCAAAGTTTCAGCAGTGTGCTGTGCGATTTCCGCCACCAGTTCGGGGCGTTGCGACTCACGTAAGAGCCAATTAATACGCGCCCCCCGGAGCTTACGAGGTCGAACGAATCGAACACTGGAAACGGTGCAGACGCGCGCAATAGCCGTGAACTGAGGCGCTTCTAAAACGAGACGTCCCCCAGGACGGACGAGAGGAAAAAGAAGTCCCTCTAGATCGTCTGGAAACCATTTGTTTCGCCACTCAATGTAGCGTTCAAACCACTGCTTATAGCTTGAGAAAACTTCAAACAGCACTTCACCCTGACGGCGATTTTTGTAAGACCTCACTTGGTAACCATCAAGATGACTCGTGTAATGGTATTGGTCGATTCGAAGCTGATGCGCCTGCGATAAATTCATGCCGGTTTGTGCGATGAACATAAGCAACTCGGCTTCGATTCGCAGATTCACTGCCGGGTATCGAGTCTCGATTGAAACGTCAGAATTCCGAAGTTCGCGGTTTCGAAGGATGTCCGCAATCTGGAATTTGGTTTGAGGTCGAATCCGTCGTGACGCTCCCTTCTCTGTATCACGCAGGCCGCACCAGATAGGCAGCGTCGAACCCGATCGCAACTCCACGTGGATGGGAAGTGGCCCCGTCACAGCTTCATAGGTAAGGGACGTACAGACGTCGGCAATGAACTGCCCGAATGAAAAGCTCTCTTCTAAACTTTGCTTATCAGCGCCCCCATTACTGGCCTTTCCGTTGCCTCTAGGCTTGCGAATTCGGGTGCTGTACAGAAGCGTCGAGCTTCGGCCTAGAACTCGGTCGAGCATCGTCGCGGTTAAACTTGCCGCGTCGTATAACGATCCGGCAGTTAGATATCCTTCCACGCGATGACGCTGTAGAAGATGTTCAGCCCACCCCAGGTATTCCTCCGCGACCGTATCAATGCTCAACGGATGCTCGCACTGATCCACCCACTGAAAAAACTTCCTCAACGCACCAATCTTGTTATTTGCCGAAAAGCGGCTCCCCCCGCCGACAAGGTCGTCGTTCAAACAGTCATGGAGCCCCTTCACAAGCTCTACCCGCTCCAGCAAAGGATCACCTAAAGCACCTGATGTGATTTCACTGCGTACAGTCTTCACTTTTGCCTTAGCACCACCGCTGTATAAAAGTGGTGCCAGATCCCAGGGCGTCTCATTTTTCGCGTACTCAAGCATTGGAAACGTTAGGTCTGAAAACGTCAGATTATTCATTGCTTGCTCCCTGCATCGAAGCAATCCCTGTAAACGCGGCCATGAAGCTGTTCGCAATGGCCTGCTTAGCGGGTGCGGCTTGCACAAATTTGATGTATTTGAAGGTGGTGGCCTCCGAATTTCGACCGTGAAGCAATGCATTGCTGACAGTCGCAATCACTATCGCCACATCAGTGCAATTTGCTAAAGCGAGCCTAGCTAGCTCAGTTCCAAAGGTGCATCGGGATTGGTGGAAGCGAAACTTCCTGAGCGCTTTGATGCCCGACGCGATGCCTAATTTTCTAAGCGATGACATCTCAACGTTTATGGCCGAAGACTGATCACTGTTGCGACGTCCGAAAGGGTTTCCGAAACGTGTCAAGAACACTAAGTCTTGATGGTCGCCAGCAGCAGATGCCTCGCGAGTCAACCTGCGAAGACCCTTGGCGTACTCCAAGACTTCTGAACACAAAGCTTCGGGAATCCATACCTGGCCAGTTACTCCAAATTTGGTATGCACGGGCGGGGACGCACCTGGCCCTACGGATATCAGAAGCAGACCTTTAGCAGACGGATCATGTAGGGCACGCTCCAACGTATCGATACGAAGGTCACAGATCGTTCCCAGTCGCATACCCGTAAAGAAACCTAGAGCCAACATCAGGTAAAGCTCGGATGAGGCGCTCTGTTTTGCGAAATCAAGAATGGCGTCTCGATCAACCGCAGACACTGGAAGTAGCCCACCTTCCAAAGTGACCCCAATGCGTTTTCGGTTTGGAATACCCAGATCGGTGCTGGTGCCAGCTAGCGTTCGCTCGAAGCCGACCTGGTCAAAGTATTTGATGAAATAGCGCTTGTCTTTCCACAGCGGCAATAGCGGGTTTAGAAGGCCACGCCTCCTAACCCACCTGTAGAAACTGATGCAGTTACGCATGTACTCGGAAGCCGTGGCAGGACTGATATGACCAGCATCACGAGCCTTGATAAGCGCCCCACGGTACTGAACAAGACATCGATCAGCCTTTCGAGACGGAAACTCAAACCACTGAAGCCCGCGACTCTCCAAAAACTTCGCGTAGTTCAACAGCCCGTTTAGGTTGCTAGAAACGGTCTTAAGGAGTGCCTCACCATTGGTGACTCTCTCCATAGCCCAGAGATTGGCTTCTCTCCAGGGCAAGCCGTCTTCCCAGAATATTTGTGGTAGTCCTTCGATCACTACACGGGAGCTATTCAGCGAGTAGGTAATCAGGCGATCTTTGACAGAAAGGTCATGCGGACTGAAGTGAATGTGTTCGACGGTAGGCAAGTGAAATCTCTGTAAGAACAAGCGTCAATGTCCATGGGGACACCATCTAACTTTGGGCGTCCACAGTATGCAACTTATTCTTATCGATGCTGTAGACCTCGACTGCGGGTACCAACGATTCGATCACGCTCATGACGCGCTCGCTCATGTCGCCATACAGCGCATAGTTCGACGAGAACGCGACGATGCCGTGCTGCTTGACCTTTTGCTTGATCTGGAAGTACGGCTCACCCATTTTCACGAACGGTTTGCTGTCCGCGCTGCGGGCGATCACGCAGCCGTCGTTGTTCGACAACACCACGATGGGCGTCTTAGCCAAGTCAGGCCGAAACACCCGCTCGCAGCTTGCGTAAAAGCTGTTGCAGTCGATAAGTGCGAAGACGGGCTTAGGCTTTCGGATCATGGGCTCGTACGCTAAATGTCACCACACCCCAGATGATGAGCTCATCGCCTTCCAGGATATAGCGCGGTGGATAACCTACGTTCTCGGACATTAGGATGATGTCAGAGCCTCGCTTGCACAGGCGCTTGCACACCGGTTCGCAGTTCACTGCCGCAATCACGATGTGCCCGTGTTCAGCTGTTATCGAGCGATCGACCACAGCCATATCGCCATCGAAGATCCCAGCGCCTTCCATGCTGTGGCCTTCGATGCGCACCAGGTAAATATGCGGTGCTCGGATATCCAGAAGTTCGTCGATGGAAATGTGCTGCTCAAGGTGATCCGCAGCCGGTGATGGAAATCCCGCTGGGACTTTGAACGAGTAAAACGGGAGCTGGACTCCCCCTGCAGCAAGTGGGCCGAGGATGGTGACGCTCATGAAGGGTGCCTAATCCGAAACTGTATATACATACAGTTAACGTCGAAGCGTGCTTGCGGTCAATCTCGGCCTGGAAAAATTACGACCGATGGGGTTTCTTGGAGGACGTTTGGAGGTTAGTCAGGAGTGATGAGAGCTGAAACCTGACCGAATTTCGATGTGCCGCCAGAGGTTGCGAACTGTATTCCACTGCCAACCGGTTTGCATTCAACCCACCAATCGTATTGGTTTTTCCCTAAACAAAATTGGGCAAGGAGCAAGGTATGCGACTGGCAGTAATCGGCCAATAGCGGCCGTTCTGGAATGGCAGGAAACGACCGATAACTGTCTTAGATACGCAACTTTCGCCCGGAAGCGGCTCGATTGTAAGAATATGGCGGAGAGCTGCAAAACCGCCTACGCTTATAGAATGATTCCTCGAACGCCTTGCCCATCTGGTGGTATAGAGCCAAGAGATCTGACTTCCTTTGACCGTCCGCTTAACACCCACCCGGACCAACCCGCGCCTATCGCCAGCAACTGGCCCCTGAATCCGGTCCACACGACCAGCAATACGGCGCAACGGGTAAAAGCCAGACGCAGTCCCCCCACCTGTAGTTCAAAAGCAACCGATGCCGCAGCACCTCTGGAAACGGGGGCGCTGTTCACGTTCTGCCATGAGGTCAATCCGTATGTATCGGCCGAGCACAATTCCTTACCAGCAGCATCGAGGGTTCAGCCGAACCTTCACTCAGGGACATTTGAGCCTTGGATTATTCTTTCCCATGGAGGCGTTCGACGGGGACACTCCGAGCATGCTCAACCAGGTCACACTGGCTAAACAAGCTGAGGCGCTGGGTTTCTGCGCGCTCTGGTTTCGCGACGTGCCGCTTCGCGACCCTGGCTTCGGCGATGTCGGCCAAGTCTTCGACGCCTGGGTTTACCTGGGTTATATGGCCGCCCATACCTCGGAGATTGCACTTGGCACCGCCTCCATCGCCATCCCGCTGCGCCATCCCCTGCACACGGCCAAGGCGTCAGCCAGCGTCGATCAGTTGAGCACTGGTCGCTTGATTCTGGGGGTTGCTTCGGGAGATCGGCCAGTGGAGTTTTCGGCGTTTGGCGTCGATCCCGAAAAGCGTGGAGAGATCTTTCGAGAACACTACGAGGTGATTCGCTGCGCCCACAGCACCAGTTTTGAGCCCATCCACTGGAGCACTGGTGAAATGCAAGGCGCAGACCTGATTCCGAAACCCACCACCCAATTCATTCCAATGTTCGTTACCGGCAACAGTCGCCAGTCACTGGATTGGATCGCGCGTGAGAGCAACGGATGGATCAACTATCCACGCATACCGAATATGCAGCGGCTGGTCGTGGAAGATTGGCGGCTGGAGGTCACCAGGCAATGTGGCTCTGTGTACAAGCCCTTTACTCAGTCGCTGTACATCGATCTCGATGAGAATCCGTCCACGCCACCCACACGTATCCACTTGGGGTTCAGAATTGGACGTTACCATCTACGGTTTTTGCTGGAGTCGCTTGAGGAAATCGGCGTGGACCACGTCATTCTCAATCTCAAATATGGCAAGCGCCCTGCGGCGGAGGTTATTGAGGAATTGGGTACGCACATCGTTGCGCAGTTCGGAGTGCAGCCGCGTCCGGCAGCGCATTGAACATCGGTCACTGCTACGCCGACGAATGCTCACTTGACGAAACCACAAGGTGTCACGGCGCGGATGACCTCCGGATCTACATCAATGATGGAGATCTTCGCGCCATGAGCGACCGGTGCCCGGCAAGCATCTACCCCTACCCAGCCTAAACCAATGATGAGCACATTGCCTTGCAGATTCTGTGTGGCTTCCACGCCGTCCATGGACACGATTTGCGCGCGTATCCTTTCACTTATACCGAGCGCGCAAGCATGGCATGAATCCTGGACACGGCACTTTAGCCATGACATTTATCTTAAATAAAAGTGTTTTAATTGATCACCGCCCGGGACAGCAGCAGGCCCAAGCGATCCTGATTTTCATACAAGACATCGTGAGCCTCCCCGAACTGAATGGAACTTCCTGTTGGATTTGCTTAACCGGGCAGCTTGGCCGCAAGGACGTCAACCTTCTCGATTGATGGCGGTTCAGCAAACAGCTCGGCAGCGTTTGCCATAAGCGCCGCCGCGACCTTGCCCGAAAGATGAGCCTGCCGGCCCGCTTCATCCGGGAATGCGTCAAAGATGCCAAAGGTGGACGGCCCCAAGCGGATTCCAAACCAGGCTGTAGTGGCTGGCTCCTCCTCGACTAAAGGAAGGCCGCTCAAGAGAAAGCGCTCCACCTCTTTCTCTTTCCCAGGTTTTGCTTCCAGACGAACGAACAACGCTACTTTGACCATGACGTGGCTCCTGTTGTTACGATGCGGCTGGTGCTATCTGGTCGCAATAGCTAAAAGGGGCATCCGGCTATTAACTATGGTCGACGACACCAGGATTACAAACCCAAAGAGACCAAGGGTAGCGTCGCATGTCGCTCGGACACTGAGAATGACGTAATGGGCAGCGCGCAAGCCGCAGACCAGCCGCTTGATCACTTTTCCCGAGCTGTGGCCTGATAATAAAGACTCAACGATATCTGAAATTCAGGAGAACATAACAGATCATGGTTACTGTCAGGCCGACCAATATGTACTCGACACGCGGTAGAAATATAACTAACCCACCTAAAGAAAACACGATCAAGGTGTTTTGCAGTATGTATTTCCTTATTCGACTCACGGCTATGAAATAGCCATATTGCTTCCCCAGGAAAAACAATGCCATGCCGATGATCGACATGATCTGGAAATCGCGCATCGCAATGTCATTCAGGATCGCATGCCTGATCAAATTTGCCAGGAGTGCGAGCCCCATAAAAAGAAAAAGGTGCGAGTAGATCAAGGCGTGCCCACTCATACTGCTGTGATTTTTGCTTAGCAGGTAAAAGCTATCAAAATAGATCCACCAGATACTGCAAATCATGATGAATCCGGTGATTGCCGCCGTCACATTATAACGATCCCATTGAATGTCAGATAAACCTCCAGAAAGACTGATCACTGACTCACCCAACAAGATGAGGGTGAGCAAGCCTATGCGTTCAACCAAGTGTTCTGTATGGGCTGGCAATGGCTTGAGTTTAGTCCAGAAAAATACAGGAAACAGAATATCGAGAATAATTCCAACATAAGCGACAAGGTAACGCACGGGCGGGTCAAAAATAACCGATGAGAGACTAATGACTGCGCTGATTAACAGGGCGAAGCCGAGCCTGGAGGAGAGCTCGCCGCGGGAATCGAATTTACTTATGGACGAAATGTACATGATGCTGATGATGGCACGTATGCCAAAATAGCAGGCAATAATAAACGGGTAGTTTACTTCCAGGTCTTCCCCGATCCGTGCCGACAGCACAATGAGCAGGAGCATTATGAATAATGTTGCCAAACGGTGAAGATTGCTGTCTGTATCAAACCTGTTGGAGTAAATCGTGTGACTGGACCAGATCCACCACAACGGTACAAAAAGCAGTAAGAATGTCCATAATTGCTTATGTTCAAAGTGGCCTTCATGAACATGTCCGAGAGTATGCGTAACCTGGCCTATCGTAACAACGAAAGTCAGGTCGAAAAACAACTCCAACCATGTGGCGTGTCGATTTTTTTCATAATACTTCAACGATTTCATTAGCTGCCGGCTCCGTGTACACCTCTTTAATGTAGAAGGAAGCTAACGCTGGTTTGCCCTCGGCTCTGGTGTGGGTGCTGCCAGGCCGATGTGGCTATCTAGCGA
>NZ_JASCOM010000489.1:0-1892 GCF_029959925.1 Pseudomonas sp. PS02303 | reverse complement strand
GGCGCGGTGTCATTCAACATAGATGCTGATTGGCCCGCCGCCTTCGCGAGCAGGCTCGCTCCCACAAGGTTTGTACTCACAGTTCCAATGACCTTTTTAACTGCCCTGATGGATTCCAAACGATGGACCTGACCCCACGCGAAAAAGACAAGCTGCTGATCTTCACCGCAGGCCTCGTGGCCGAGCGGCGTTTGGCGCGCGGCGTGAAACTCAATTACCCGGAAGCCATGGCCTACATCTCCGCTGCGCTGCTCGAAGGCGCGCGTGACGGCCAGACCGTGGCCGAACTGATGCACTTCGGCACCACCCTGCTCAGCCGCGAACAAGTGATGGAAGGCATCCCGGAAATGATCCCGGAGATCCAGGTCGAAGCGACGTTCCCCGACGGCACCAAACTGGTCACCGTTCACCAACCCATCGCCTGAGGACGCGTCATGACCTATCACATCCGCGACGCGCTGCACGCCGATCTGCCGGCGATCCGCGACATCTACAACGACGCCGTGCTCAACACCACGGCGATCTGGAACGAACAGGCCGTGGACCTGGGCAACCGTCAGGCATGGTTCAGCGCCCGGCAAGCCCAGGGTTATCCGATCCTGGTGATCGTGGACGGCGATAACAGTGTGCTGGGCTACGCTTCATTTGGTGACTGGCGGCCGTTCGACGGTTTCCGCCACACCGTCGAGCACTCGGTCTACGTGCGTAGCGACCAGCGTGGCAACGGTCTCGGCCCGCAATTGATGACGGTGCTGATCGAGCGCGCCAAAGACTGCGACAAACATGTCATGGTCGCTGCCATCGAAAGCGGCAATGCCGCTTCCATCCGTTTGCATGAACGGGCCGGTTTCGTGACCACCGGGCAAATGCCGCAGGTGGGCACCAAGTTCGGCCGCTGGCTGGACCTGACCTTCATGCAACTGACCCTCAATCCTGGCGCGGAGCCGCCGCCCGCCAACAAGGAGTAATTGCCGATGAACGCTGCCCAACTGCGCCGCGTCAATGTTGAAAGCTTTGCGCACTATCGTCAGGGTTTGATTGATTTGCTGCTCGACGCCGTCGGCTATGGCGCCAGTGTCGGGTTCATGGCCAATCTGGACGCCACTCAGGCCCGCGCCTATTTCGATGAGGTTCAGGACAACCTGAACAAGGGCAACGTACTGCTGTGGGTGGTGGTCAAGGACGAGCAAGTGCAGGCCAGCGTGCAACTGACCCTGTGCCAGAAAGCCAACGGCCTGAACCGTGCCGAAGTGCAGAAACTGCTGGTGCGCGAACATGCGCGCCGCCGGGGCCTGGGCCAACAATTGATGAGCGCGCTGGAACAGGCCGCGCTCCAGCACAAACGCGGCATGCTTTACCTCGACACCGAAGCCGGCTCCCCCGCCGAAGACTTCTACAAGGCCCTGGGTTACACCAAGGCAGGTCAAATCCCTGATTACGCCTGCGACCCGAGCGGCCAGTACAAACCGACCGCCCTCTACTACAAGATTCTTCAGGGAGCCCACTGATGATTCCCGGTGAATACCAGATCCAGCCCGGCGACATCGAACTCAACGTTGGCCGTCGCACTGTCAGCCTGAAAGTGGCCAACAGTGGCGACCGGCCGATCCAGGTCGGCTCGCACTACCACTTCTTCGAAACCAACGACGCCTTGACCTTCGACCGCGCCGCCAGTCGCGGCATGCGCCTGAACATCCCCGCCGGCACCGCCGTGCGCTTCGAGCCGGGACAGAGTCGCGAGGTCGAGCTGGTGGACCTGGCCGGGCATCGTCGGGTGTTCGGGTTTGCCGGCAGGATCATGGGTGACCTCTAAGGAATGCGGTGTCTGCACCGCCCCCATCGCGAGCAGGCTCGCTCCCACAGTTGATCGCATTCCCCTGTGGGAGCGAGCC
>NZ_JASCOM010000488.1:0-1895 GCF_029959925.1 Pseudomonas sp. PS02303 | reverse complement strand
CGCGAAGGCGATGTATCAGACAACATCAATGTTGACTGACACGCCCTCTTCGCGAGCAGGCTCGCTCCCACAGGGAATTCCTTGGCTGCTGTCAGCAGCCGTGTACGGTCCAAAAACCAGGCGAAAACGCCAGTTTCAACTTCACCCTTGTAGACCGTCTTGCCCACCCCCATATTGGGGCGACTGACGCGTGAAGGAATCCAACTTGAGCGAACTTCTCAACCGCCGCCTGGCTCTGCTTGGCGAGCGCGCTAACCTCTCTCTGCTCGAACAGTGCCTTCACGGCATCGAACGTGAATGCCTGCGCGTGACCGGCGAAGGTCGCCTGGCGCAAACGCCGCACCCGGAAGCATTGGGTTCCGCGCTGACCAATGAACAAATCACCACCGACTATTCCGAGTCGCTGCTGGAATTCATTACCCCGGCCCTGCCAGACCCGGCCGATACGCTGGCGAGCCTGGACAAGATTCACCGTTTTGCCTACAGCAAGCTCGGCAACGAGTTTCTGTGGAGTCCATCGATGCCGTGCCCGTTGCCGGCCGAGGAAGACATCCCGATCGCCTATTACGGCACGTCCAACATCGGTCAGCTCAAGTACGTCTACCGCAAGGGCCTGGCCCTGCGTTACGGCAAAACCATGCAGTGCATCGCCGGGATTCACTACAACTTTTCCCTGCCGGAAAAGCTCTGGCCACTGCTTAAAGAGGCTGAAGGATTTGTCGGCACCGACCGCGACTATCAGTCGTCAGCCTACATTGCGCTGATCCGCAACTTCCGCCGCTACAGCTGGCTGCTGATGTACCTGTTCGGCGCCTCCCCTGCGCTGGACGCCGGTTTCCTGCGCGGTCGTTCGCACCAGTTGGAGCAACTGGACCCGGACACCTTGTACCTGCCATACGCCACCAGCCTGCGCATGAGTGACCTGGGTTACCAGAGCAACGCCCAAGCCGGCTTGACGCCGTGCTACAACGATCTGGCCAGCTACACCGACAGCCTGCGCAAAGCGGTCGCCACGCCGTATGCACCGTATGTCGAAATCGGTACGCATCAGGACGGTGAGTGGGTTCAGCTCAACACCAACATCCTGCAGATCGAAAACGAGTACTACTCCAACATCCGCCCGAAGCGCGTGACCTACACCGGCGAACGGCCGATCCAGGCGCTGGTGGCCCGCGGCATTCAGTACGTCGAAGTGCGTTGCCTGGACATCAATCCGTTCCTGCCGATGGGCATCGATTTGCCAGAGTCGCGCTTCCTCGACGCGTTCCTGCTGTATTGCGCGCTGAACGACAGCCCGCTGCTGACCAATACTTCGTGCGGCAACGCGACCTCGAACTTCCTCAGCGTGGTCAAGGAAGGTCGTCGTCCGGGCCTGCAACTGCAGCGTGACGGTCAACCGGTCGACCTGAAGGAATGGGCCGGCGAATTGTTGGAAAAAATAGCTCCGCTCGCGGCGCTGCTTGATCAAAGCCATGGTGGCGATGCCCACAGCAAGGCGTTGGACGTGCAGATGGAGAAGGTCAAGGATTCGTCGCGCACACCTTCAGCACAAGTACTGGCGGCCATGGCTGAACACAAGGAGAGCTTTGCCCAGTTCTCCCTGCGCCAGAGCCAGGCGCATGCGGAGTTTTTCCGCAGCGAGCCGTTGAATAGCGAAGATCAGGCGAAGTTTGAAGAACGCGCACGCTCCTCTCTGGCTGAGCAGGTGGCGCTGGAGCAGAACGAAGTCGGCGATTTCGATGTGTTTGTCGGGTCGTATCAGGCGAGCATTCTGGCGATCAGCAACTAACATCAGAAGGTCCTTCAGACCTTTTCGCGGGCAAGCCTCGCTCCTACAGTTTTGTGTCGGTCCCCATTTGTGACTCGACCCCGAATCTGTAGGAGCGAGGCTTGCC
>NZ_JASCOM010000487.1:0-1925 GCF_029959925.1 Pseudomonas sp. PS02303 | reverse complement strand
GGTTCAGTCGATATCAATGCTGAATGAAAGACCGCAATCGCGAGCAGGCTCGCTCCCACAGTAAAAAGCACTCCGCGTTGCAATCAGGCATTTTGCGCCTGGAGAAATATCGAAAACAGCTCGGACTGGGATTTGATCCCCAGCTTGCTGTACATGTGTTTCTTGTGGACTTTCACGGTTTCAACAGAGATTTCCAGCTTACGGGCGATTTCTTTACTGGAGCAACCGCTGAGCATCAAGCGCCCGACATCCAGTTCCCGGGCGGTCAGTTGCGCGCCCTTGAGTTGTTGCACCGAGGCTTCCAGCTGCACGCGCCAATCGCCCTGGATCGGTGCTGGCGCGAGGGCCACGGCCTCGTTGATTTCGTAGGGCAGGCGCTGGCGCAACAGGCCGAGCACCCAAGGCTGGATCAGCGACAGCAAGGCAATCTGCTGGCCGCTGAAACGCTGCTTGCTGCCCAATGACAGGCACAGCGTGCGGTCCCCTTCGAGTTGGCAATTGAACTGGATTTCGTCGGCCACCACATTCAGACGAAAGTATCGTTGGTAATACTCGGTCAGCTCGAAGTGCTCCGGCGCCACTTCCGACAGGCGATAGAGGCCGGTGCGCGATTGCTCGCGGCAGGCGATGTAGAACGGATCAAGCAGATAGAGCCCGCGCAGGTAATCCTGAAACAGCTGATCAGGGCTGCCGTCCTCGCCCGGGCATTCGGCGAACACCTGCGGGTGCTGGTCCGCGCTGAAAAGCAGCGCCACCCAGCTGTCGAAGGTCACGTACTGATCCAGCAGGCGCACCAGCTGCGTCCAGAAGTTGGGCTTGTCGAGGGCGTCGATCAGTTGCCCGACCGAGCGGTGCCACGCGATGTCGTCTAACGAAAGTGTCATGCCTCTACCCCTATCGGGTTACCCCAGCGGCGTGATTCCCCGGCCGGTGGCTTGCTGCGCATACTGGCGCACAGACACAGACCGGGCAATCTTTCTGCCGCTCGGCCCAAAACAAGGAATACCCATGAAAGTCGAACTCGCCCAGTTGGCGGGCCGTGACAACGGCACAGCGTACAACCTCGAACGGGCCCTGGCGGCCATCGCTGCCTGCCACGCGGATACGCAACTGATCGTCTTCCCGGAAACCCACCTCATGGGCTTTCCGACTGCCGACACCGTGGCCAAGACCGCCGAACCGCTGGACGGGCCGACGGTCAGCGCCGTCGTGGCGGCTGCCCGCGAACGCAACATCGCCGTGGTGATCGGCATGGCCGAGAACGACAACGGCCGCTTCTACAACACCACGCTGCTGATTACCCCCGAAGGCATCGCCCTGAAATACCGCAAGACCCACCTATGGGCGTCGGATCGCGGCGTGTTCGAGGCGGGCGACCGTTACGCCACTTGCGAGTGGAACGGCGTGCGGGTCGGTCTGCTGATCTGCTACGACATCGAATTCCCGGAAACTGCCCGCGCCCTGGCACAACTGGGCGCCGAATTGCTGATCGTCACCAACGGCAACATGGACCCTTACGGCCCCACTCACCGCACCGCGATCATGGCCCGGGCCCAGGAAAACCAGGCCTTTGCGCTGATGGTCAATCGAGTCAAAGAGAGTGATGACGGATTGGTGTTTGCCGGTGGCAGTGCGCTGGTGGATCCGCTCGGCACCTTGTTGTTCGAGGCCGGACGCGATGAAGGGCAGTTTGCGGTTGAGCTGGATTTCAGCCGGCTGGAGGCGGCACGCAAGGATTACCGGTATCTGGATGACCAGCGGCTGAAGTTGCCGGGTGAGATTGTCGAGCAGGCTTCCGGTGTGCGGGAGTTGCTGATTCCTTCGCGCTGATCCGGATGTTGCATTGCTCCGAGTGGCCCTTTCGCGAGCAGGCTCGCTCCCACATTGAGTTTGTGTCCACGGCAGATCCCCTGTGGGAGCGAGCC
>NZ_JASCOM010000486.1:0-1931 GCF_029959925.1 Pseudomonas sp. PS02303 | reverse complement strand
AAAAACTTGTCCACGATTTATTGTGCGCGACGTTCTTCGCGGCGCGCCTTTCGCGGGCAAGCCGCGCTCCTGCAGGGGGCGGCTCCTTCTAGGAGCGAGGCTTGCCCGGGAAGGCATTCGCCGATTCAACGCCGTAACAACCCTTGCCTATACTTCTTTTTCTATAACAAAAGAGGGCTGCGCCATGGACCACCTCGTACTCACTGTTTTCGCTCCGGACAAGCCAGGGCAGGTCGAGCGCATTGCCCAATGCATTGCCGAGCATGGCGGCAACTGGCTGGAGAGCCGCATGTCGCGCATGGCCGGGCAGTTCGCCGGGATTCTTCGGGTGGGCGTGCCGGCCGAGGCTTACGATGAGCTGGTCGATGCCCTGAAGGCGTTGTCCGCCCACGGTATTCGCGTGCTGATCGCCGAAAGCGGCATTGAGCAATCCTGCACCTGGAAACCGATTGCCATGGAGTTGGTGGGCAATGACCGCCCGGGGATTGTCCGTGACATCACTCGCCTGCTGAGTGAGCAAGGGGTGAGCCTGGAGCGTCTGGTGACCGAAGTGCGTCCGGCACCGATGAGCAGCGAGCCGTTGTTTCACGCCGAAGCGATCCTGGCGGTGCCGCTGACCTTATCGCTGGATGTCTTGCAGTCGCGCCTGGAAACCCTGGCCGACGATCTGATGGTGGAATTGGTGCTGCGCAGTGAACCCTGACCGGGTTATCCAAGTTAAACGTGCACCTGCCTGTGGATAACCTGTAGAGACAGCCCGCCAGCCCATGCCGGCCGGGCTTCTTCCAGATCTGATCAAAAAACCATCAGTTTCAACAAGTTGCACACAAACGGCGGGGATCACGCTGTGGATAACCTTGGGAAGGATCACTGCAGGCCACGAAGGACGTGGCTCGCAGAAGTTTGTGTGTTTTTTGATCAGCTGCGGCGGCGAAGACTGATCACCGCATCGACGCTGTAAACCGCCAGACCTGCCCAGATAAAGATAAACGCGACCAGCGTGCTGGAAGACAAATGCTCGCCAAACAACAGCACGGCTTGCAACAGCACCAGCGTCGGCGCCAGGTACTGGAGGAAACCCAGCGTCGTGTAGGGCAGATGCCGTGCGGCGGCGTTGAAACACACCAGCGGCACCAGCGTCACTGGCCCGGCCGCCACCAGCCACCAGGCTTCGGATGTGGTCCAGAACTCGGGCTGAGCGCTTGTGGCCGTCTGATTGAACAGCAGCCAGGCAATGGCAATCGGCACCAGCATCCAGGTTTCCACCACCAGGCCGGGCAGCGCCTTGACTGGTGCCTGCTTGCGGATCAAACCGTAGAAGCCGAACGTCAGCGCCAACACCAGCGACACCCACGGCAAGCTGCCGACTTGCCACACCTGCTGCGCCACGCCGATGGCCGCAAGCCCCACCGCGATCCACTGCATGCGCCGCAGCCGCTCACCGAGGATCAACATCCCCAGCAGCACGTTTACCAGAGGGTTGATGTAGTAACCGAGACTGGCCTCAAGCATGCGCCCGTTGTTCACCGACCAGACGTAGGTCAGCCAGTTGGCCGCAATCAGCGTGCCGCTCAGGGCCAGGACCGCCAGGCGTTTCGGGTTATCCCGCAGTTCCTGCCACCATCCCGGGTGTTTCCAGACCATCAGCAACAAGCCGCCGAACAGCGCCGACCACAGTACACGGTGAATGATGATCTCCACGGCCGGCACGCTGGCGATGGCTTTGAAATAGATCGGGAACAGGCCCCAGATGATGTAGGCACTCAGGCCCAGGATGTACCCGCGACGCGGGTTGGCAGCTTGCATGCAGAATCCTTGCTTAGGCAGCTAACAAAGAGGGGATTGTATAGATGTGTTGTATTTTTTGTAGGAGCGAGGCTTGCCCGCGAAGAACGATATCGCGGTCTGCCTGAAATACCGCGTTATCGTTC
>NZ_JASCOM010000485.1:0-1961 GCF_029959925.1 Pseudomonas sp. PS02303 | reverse complement strand
GAGCTTGCTCCCGTTGGACTGCGCCGCAGGCCCATCTTGGGGCCGCTATGCAGCCCAGCGGGAGCAAGCTCCCTCGCCACAGTTGAGTTTCAGGCTTGCTCACCGGTTATCATGTTGAGCATCTAGCGAGGACTTTGCGGTTTGTACCCCAACCGCAACCCACCCCAATGCCGCCCCTTGAGCATGATCGGCACCGAAAGGTCGTGCATCAGTTCGCCTGTGTCGCGGGTGTAAGTCTGCAACAACACCGGCTGTTGATGGCTGCCACAGCGGATGCCGGTGCGGTCGGCAAATTTGCGCTTGGTGCGGTTTTGGACCGTATCGACCTGCGCATCGCCGGTCAGCGGTTGGCTGAAAATTTTGTTATGGGTGGGCACGTAACCCTGCTGGGTACAGGCGATGGCAAACACCAGGCCTTCATGGCGCGGCAGCAACGGTTCCTGGATGGCGGGCAAGACCTGATCGGTGTAACGATCAAAACGCGTCTGAAACTTGGCCGGGCTGGTGTTGGGGATCGCCTGGTAATTGCGATCAAACAGATCATCGAGGCTGACACGGCCCTGATCAATATCCGCTTCGAAGCGCGCGGCAATCTGGCTGGCGCCTTCGCGGGCCAGGTCATAGATGCGTTGGTGGTAGTCATCCAGCCCGACTTCGGCCAGACGCTCGCTGATGGTTTCGGCCTGGCCTTCCATTTGCACCGCAGCCTGGGCCAGGCGCTGGGTCTGTTGGTCGCTGATCGCCAGGTCGCTGCGCATCTGTTCAATGGCATGGAACAGGCTGTCGAGTTGTTCGCGGTTGGTGTCCGCCCCCTTGGCGATTTCCCCGACCTGATGCTCGACGCCGGCAGCCAGGCGCGCGATGTTTTCCAGGTGCTGGCCGGTGTGCTCGACCTGCTTGACGCCGATGTCGAGGTCGCTGGACAGTTGGCGGATCTGCTCCACCACCTGCGCCGTGCGTTGCTGGATATCGGCGACCATCTCCCCGACTTCGCCAGTCGCCGTCGCCGTGCGCGCCGCCAGGCCGCGAACCTCATCCGCCACCACCGCGAACCCGCGACCATGTTCCCCGGCCCGAGCCGCTTCAATCGCGGCGTTCAAGGCCAGCAGGTTGGTCTGACTGGCGATGGACTGAATCACCAGGGTGACCCGTTGAATATCGTCGCTGCGCAGGCTCAGGGCTTCGATCAGTTCACGGCTGTTATTGGCGCGCTGACTGAGCTGATGCATACGGCTGATGGACTCGATCAGTTCCGTGCGCCCTGCTGCGCTGCTCTGATGAGCTTCGCTGGCGGCACTGAGGGCTTCGCGGCTGAGTTTCGACGTGGCTTGTTCGGTCCCGATCATCACTTCGGCGTTGCTGACGATTTGCGCCGCCGCGTCGAGTTGCGATTGCAGTTTGTCCGCCAGTTGCTTGACCGAAAAGGCCACGCCCGCGGCCGACAAAGCGTTATGACTGGTGGTGTAGGAAAGATCGCGAGTCAACTCGGCGATAGCGCTGGCGCCGTCGGCGGGCGCTGCTTCGGGCGTGGCGCGCGAGCGCAGGCGAGGCAGCCAGATCACCAGCACCGCCAGTGGCAGGCAAAGGTAAAGCGACCAGCCACCCAACGCCATGCCGCACAGCAAGAGCATCAGGGCGATGCTTTGCAGCGTTGGCGTCAGCCAAAGGTTTTTCGGCAAAAACACTGGTGCAGGCACTGCCGCAACCAGAGATCCGTCTCTCGTCATCTTCGTCACCCCAAGGCTCTTCTAATTGTTGTGCATGCATTAAACGCCACCACAAGGCCATTATCTATGGTCCATTAGTAGTGGGCGTTGCAGCAGATCAATAGAAGTGCCTGAGGTTTTCGCAGACGGCAAAAAGCATCGCGGGCAAGCCTCGCTCCTGCAGGTTCATCGTGAACCTTGGGAGCGGGCTTGCCCGCGCTGCGGGGCGCTACGAAATCAGGCCTGACGCTGGTG
>NZ_JASCOM010000484.1:0-1962 GCF_029959925.1 Pseudomonas sp. PS02303 | reverse complement strand
CGCGAAAGCGTTGTGTCAGTCAACATAAATGCAGCTGAACGACCGATTTCGCGAGCAGGCTCGCTCCCACAAGGGATTTCATTTCAACACAGAGCGGGCATAAAAAATGGCAACCGCGTCAACGGTTGCCACTTTTTTGAACGGCGTGATTACTGGCCGTAAACGTCAAAGTCGAAGTACTTGTCTTGCACTTGCTTGTACTTGCCGTTGGCGCGGATTTCGGTGATGGCGGTGTTGAATTTGTCGGCCAGCGCAGTATCGCCCTTGCGCACAGCGATACCGGCGCCGCCGCCGAAGTACTTGGCGTCTTCGTAGGTCGGGCCGACGAAAGCGAAGCCTTTACCGGCGTCGGTTTTCAGGAAACCGTCGTCCAGGTTGACCGAGTCGGCCAGCAGCGCGTCTACGCGACCGGACACCATGTCCAGGTTGGCTTCCTGCTGGGAGCCGTAGCGAACCAGGTTGATACCGGCCGGAACCAGCACTTCGGTGGCGAAGCGGTCGTGGGTACTGGCGCGCAGCACACCGACTTTCTTGCCCTTGAGTTCGGTCAGCGGGTCCTTGATGTCGGTGCCTGCCTTCATCACGAAACGAGCCGGGGTGTGGTAGTACTTGATGGTGAAATCGACGTTCTTCTTACGATCGTCAGTGATGGTCATGGACGACAGGATCGCGTCGATTTTCTTCACTTTCAGTGCCGGGATCAGGCCATCGAATTCTTGCTCGACCCAGGTGCACTTCACTTTCATCTGCTCGCACAGCGCGTCGCCGATATCGACGTCGAAACCGGTGAGTTTACCGTCAGGGGTTTTCATCGAGAATGGCGGGTAACCGGCTTCGATACCGATGCGGATCGGCTTGGCGTCATCGGCCACGGCGGTCAGGGACAACATCGACAGTGCCAAGGCACCAAACATCACTAGCTTCTTCATTTATAACTCCTGTGTGCGGAGGCTTTTATTGGCAGCTTTCGAATGACTTTCGGTCGGTGAAGATCGAAGTGGCCGGCAGTCTAGAATGGCTTCTAATGGGCAAATTGTTTTTAAGCGACAAATACTTATAGAAACGTGGCCGCGCCATTCAAAGCCCTTGAAGCGTGCGCCAAGGCGGTGCAAGGACTGTAGGACAAGCCCTTTTTTCAGACAAAACCTACACGCAAAAACTACAGAGAGTACCGATGCCCACCTTGAATCTGATCCAGCACCACCCCGCCGAAGGTCCAGGCGCCATTGCCAATTGGGCAGCGTCCAGAGGGGTGACGCTGAACATCTTTCGCGCCGACCTCGGCCAGTTACCGCCGGTTAGCGCGGCGCCCGTGATCGTGCTGGGCGGACCTTATGAATCCAACGCCGGGCCGGCGTGGCTGGAAGCAGAACGGCAGTGGCTGGCGGCCAGCCTGGATCAGGGCGCGGCGGTGTTTGCGATTTGTCTGGGGGCGCAGTTGCTGGCGCTGAGTCTGGGCGGAAACGTGCGGCGGATGGATCGGTCCGAAACCGGCTGGACCACCGTGACGTTCGTCGATGGCCGGACGCTGAAGGTGCTGGAGTGGCACGAAGACGCAATCGACTTGCCGCCTGATGCGCAAGTGCTGGCCAGCAGCGATCAATGTGAACAGCAGATGTATCGCGTGGGGCCGACGCGGGTGGGCTTGCAGTTTCATCCAGAGTGGAATGCGGAGTCGGTGGCCATGCTCAATGCGCACTTTGGAGAGGAGTCGCCGTTGCCTCGAGGGCAACAGGACAGCGCCGCCCATGCAGCCGTGTTCGAATGGTTGCAGGCAACGCTGGATGGGTGGTGGGCAGCGTGCTCAAGCAGTCGCTGAACTAAGGATTGACGGGCTCCTGTGGCGAGGGAGCTTTTGTGGCGAGGGAGCTTGCTCCCGCTGGAGTGCGAAGCGCTCCCAAAAATCTTCGACAATTGCCAAGATTGCGGGGCTGCTGCGCAACCCAGCGGGGGCAAGCTCCC
>NZ_JASCOM010000483.1:0-1973 GCF_029959925.1 Pseudomonas sp. PS02303 | reverse complement strand
GGCAAGCCTCGCTCCTACAGGTCCGTGGAGCGCTCGCCCTTGTAGGAGCGAGGCTTGCCCGCGAAGACGGCAGAACACACGACAACGCCCCCAACTAGCGCACCAAAATGCATGCATCCAGCACCGTACATCCCCGATACGACACCTTTTTACGCTTTACGACTGCTATCACAACACTGGCACGCCCACTGCAAACGCCTCCCCCCGACGCTTTTCAAACCGTTCAGGGAGCAAACGCATGAACACACAACTCAAACCCACGCTGGGCACGTTGCACCTGTGGGGTATTGCGGTCGGACTGGTGATTTCCGGTGAGTATTTCGGCTGGAGTTACGGCTGGGGCGTGGCCGGAACACTCGGGTTCCTGGTGACCTCGTTCATGGTCGCCACGATGTACACCTGCTTCATCTTCAGCTTCACCGAACTGACCACGGCGATTCCCCATGCTGGCGGCCCCTTTGCCTACAGCCGCCGCGCCTTTGGCGAGAAAGGCGGATTGATCGCCGGGTTGGCGACGCTGATCGAGTTCGTCTTCGCCCCGCCGGCAATTGCCTTGGCTATCGGCGCTTACCTGAATGTGCAATTCCCGGCCCTCGACCCGAAGCACGCAGCGGTCGGCGCCTACATCGTGTTCATGGGCCTGAACATTCTCGGCGTGAAACTGGCCGCCACCTTCGAGTTGATTGTCTGTGTATTGGCCGTGGCGGAACTGCTGGTGTTCATGGGCGTGGTCGCTCCGGCGTTCAGTTTCAGCAACTTTGCGCTCAATGGCTGGGCCGGTTCCGATGTGTTCGGGGCGCCGGCGATTGCCGGGATGTTCGCGGCGATTCCTTTCGCCATCTGGTTCTTCCTCGCCATTGAAGGCGCAGCGATGGCCGCCGAAGAAGCCAAGGATCCGAAACGCACGATTCCCAAGGCCTACATCAGCGGCATCCTGACCCTGGTATTGCTGGCCATGGGCGTGATGTTCTTTGCCGGCGGCGTCGGCGACTGGCGCACCCTGTCGAACATCAACGACCCGCTGCCACAAGCCATGAAAACCGTGGTCGGCGAAAGCTCGGGCTGGTTGCACATGCTGGTATGGATCGGCCTGTTCGGCCTGGTGGCGAGTTTCCATGGGATCATCCTCGGCTACTCGCGGCAGTTCTTCGCCCTCGCCCGCGCCGGTTACCTGCCGGCGTCGCTGGCCAAACTGTCGCGCTTCCAGACACCCCATCGGGCAATCATTGCCGGCGGCGTAATCGGTATCGCGGCGATCTACAGCGACGGTTTGATCAATCTCGGTGGCATGACGCTGACCGCGGCGATGATCACCATGGCGGTGTTCGGCGCAATCGTGATGTACATCATGAGCATGCTCAGCCTGTTCAAGTTGCGTAAAACCGAACCGAACCTGGAGCGCACCTTCCGCGCGCCGTGCTACCCGCTGGTGCCGATGATTGCGTTGATCCTGGCGGTGGTGTGCCTGGTGGCGATGGCCTGGTTCAACACGTTGATCGGCTTGATCTTCCTCGGCTTCATGGCGGTGGGCTTCGTGTACTTCATGCTCACCGCGCAATTGCGCGCGGATGCACCGGCCGACGCGATGTTGACCGGACTCTGAATGGTCTCAGGTGTTACCGACAGATCAGGCATAGAATGGAACCACCGCGATATGAAATCGCTCAAAGTGGTATGCACGATCGATTGGCGAAACCCGCCAATCGGCCTGCCCTCAAGGAGAGCCCTATGCCCTGGTATGCCTGGTTGATTCTGGTCGTTGCAATCGGCTCGATCGTTGGTGGTTTGATGATGCTGCGTGACACTGCCAACAAGGTCGAACTGACCGAAGAGCAACGTAAACGTGTCGCGGAACGCAACGCGGAAGCGGACGCCAAGGATGCGCAGGACCGCTAAAAAACTGCTGAACAGCTTCTGTAGGAGCGAGGCTTGCCCACGAAGGCGATCTCAGGGACGCCTTCGCGGGCAAGCCT
>NZ_JASCOM010000482.1:0-2020 GCF_029959925.1 Pseudomonas sp. PS02303 | reverse complement strand
GGGCAAGCCTCGCCCTGTAGGAGCGAGGCTTGCCCGCGAAGGCGCCAGTCCTGTCACCACAACTTTTGAAGACTCACTCAGGCTTCTGATAGCTGTCGATCACTTCCTGCGCCGCCCGAAACGCATCAATCGCCGCCGGCACACCGGCATACACTGCGCAATGCAGCAACGCCTCGCGAATCTCTTCCACGGTGCAGCCGTTGTTCAGCGCGCCGCGGACGTGGCCTTTCAACTCCTGCGGGCACTTCAACGCCGTCAGCGCGGCGAGGGTGATCAGGCTGCGGGTTTTCAGCGGCAGGCCTTCGCGGTTCCACACGGCGCCCCAGGCGTGTTCATTGACGAAGTCCTGCAGCGGCTGGGTGAACTCAGTGGCATTGCCCAGCGCGCGGTCGACGAACGCATCGCCCATCACCTGGCGGCGGACTTCTACACCAGGCTTTTTGTTGTCAGTCATGGCATTTCCCTCTTGTGGTGTTGGCGACGCCAGGCGCGCAGCGATGTGAACAGCAGAAACGCCACCAGCGCCGGCAGGACAAAAAACAGCATCAAGTGTTCAAGCTTGCCGGCCAGGGGCATGCCGGTGGTGAACGACACCACGTGCAGACCGTAAGCGAGATACAACCCCAAAAACAGCAGACCTTCGGCGCGGGTCACCCGGTAACCGGTGTAGAACAGCGGCAGGCACAGCACCGCCACACCGAGCATCACCGGCAGGTCGAAATCCAGGGCATTGGGCGAGACCGACAGCGGCGAGGGGGCGACAAGCGCGGTCAGGCCGAGTACGCCCAGGAGGTTGAACAGGTTGCTGCCGATCACGTTACCCACGGCAATGTCCCGCTGACCGCGCAAGGCCGCGATCAATGAGGTGGCCAGTTCCGGCAGGGAGGTGCTGATGGCGACGATGGTCAGGCCGATGACCCGCTCCGACAGACCCAGATCGGTCGCAACCGCCACGGCGGCGCCCAGCAACAAATGGCCGGCGTAGACCAGCATCGCCAGTCCGGCGACGATCATCAACACGCTGCTGAACCACGCTGCCTGGGGAGTTCCGTCGTGGGAGGGCGGACGGGTCGAGTGCCGCGACTGGCGCAGCAACAAGCCCAGGTACAGCGCCAGGGCCGCCAGCAGAACGATGCCGTCCATGCGGGTCAGCTCTTCATTCCACGCCAATACAAACACCAGCAGGCTGGCGCCGATCATCAGCGGAATATCCAGGCGCACCAGTTGCCGTGAAACCCGCAGCGGAATGATCAGCGCCGAAAGCCCCAAGGTGACGAGGATGTTGAAGATGCTGCTGCCGATCACGCTGCCGACGGCGATGTCGGCGTTTTGCGCCAGGGTGGCTTGCAGGCTGACCGCCATCTGCGGTGCGCTGCTGCCCAAGGCGACGATGGTCAGGCCGATGATCAGCGGCCGCACCTGCAAGCGCGCCGCCAGGCGCACGGCGCCACGGACCATCAGTTCGGCGCCGGCGATCAGCAACAGCAGGCCGCCGAGCATCTCAATCAGGCTGATCAGGGGTAAATCGGCAAGTCCGAAAATGGTCGGGGCTCCGTCTGTTAATCGTCGAGGGCTTGCACGCGAACCCGTGCGGTGCCGCTACGGAGCATACCCAGTTGTTCGGCGGCCTCGTGTGAAAGATCAATCAGGCGCCCGCGGGTGTGCGGCCCGCGGTCGTTGATTCGGACCACGCAGGACTTGTCGTTATTCAGATTGGTGACCTTCACCCGCGTGCCGAACGGCAATTGGCGATGGGCGGCGGTCAGGGAATTCTTGTTGAAACGCTCGCCGCTGGCAGTGCGTTTGCCTTGGTGTTTGGCGCCGTAATAGGACGCCGTACCGGTCTTGTCGTAGCCGTGTGGGTCGATGACGTCGTTACTGGCGCAACCGGCCAGCAGAGCGAGCAGGGCGCAGGCACCCAGTAGACGCTTCATTTAAAGGTATCCACATACAAATGTGGGAGCGAGCCTGCTCGCGATGGCGGGCTGTCTGACACATCAATGTTGGATGTGCTGCCGTC
>NZ_JASCOM010000481.1:0-2027 GCF_029959925.1 Pseudomonas sp. PS02303 | reverse complement strand
CCTCGCGCCTACAGGTATCACCGACCGTAGGAGCGAGGCTTGCCCGCGAAGACGCCAGAACAAACAACATTGAATTCGGAAAAGAAGACCAGCATGCGCACATTGACGATTGAACCGCTGACCAAAGAAGCCTTCGCCCCTTTCGGTGACGTGATCGAAACCGACGGCAGCGATCACTTCATGATCAACAACGGTTCGACCATGCGCTTTCACAAACTGGCGACGGTGCAAACCGCCACGCCAGAGGACAACGCGATCATCAGCATTTTCCGCGCCGACGCGCAGGACATGCCGCTGACCGTCAGCATGCTGGAGCGTCACCCGCTGGGCAGTCAGGCGTTCATTCCGCTGCTCGGCAACCCCTTTCTGATCGTGGTCGCGCCACTTGGCGATGAACCTGTATCAGGCTTGGTCCGCGCCTTCGTCACCAACGGCAGGCAGGGCATTAATTACCATCGCGGCGTTTGGCACCATCCGGTGCTGACGATCGAAAAGCGGGATGACTTCCTGGTGGTTGATCGCAGTGGCACAGGCAATAACTGCGATGAGCATTTTTTCAAAGAGGATGAGCGTTTGATCCTTGCCCCCCACCAATAAGAGAAGGTCTGATCACTCGACAACAGAGTGACAGGCGAGAGGTAAAGACTGTGGAAGCACATCTGTTGGAATGGCTGAACCTGAGCGTGCGCTGGGTTCACATGATTACTGGCGTGGCCTGGATCGGTGCGTCGTTCTATTTCGTCTGGCTGGAAAACAACCTCAATCGGGTCAACCCGAAAAGTGGTCTGGCGGGCGATCTGTGGGCGATCCACGGCGGCGGTATCTACCACCTGGAAAAATACAAACTGGCCCCGCCGACCATGCCGGACAACCTGCACTGGTTCAAATGGGAAGCCTACTTCACCTGGTTGTCGGGGATCGCGCTGCTGTGCGTGGTGTTCTACTCCAACCCGACGCTGTACCTGCTGGCACCGGGCAGCAGCCTGACCGGCCCTGAAGGGGTCGCACTGGGCATCGCCTCGTTGTTCGTCGGCTGGTTCATCTACTCCTTCCTCTGCGACTCGGCCCTGGGCAAACGCCCTGCCCTGCTAGGCTTCATCCTGTTCGTGCTGATCATTGGCGCCGCTTACGGCTTCAGCAAAGTGTTCAGCGGTCGTGGTGCGTACCTGCACGTCGGCGCGATCATCGGCACCATCATGGTCGGCAACGTGTTCCGCATCATCATGCCGGCGCAACGAGCATTGGTGGCGGCGATTGCCGAAAACCGCACGCCGGACCCGGCACTGCCGGCCAAAGGCTTGCTGCGTTCGCGTCACAACAACTACTTCACCTTGCCGGTGCTGTTCATCATGATCAGCAACCACTTCCCGAGCACCTACGGCAGCCAATACAACTGGCTGATCCTGGCCGGGATCGCGGTGCTGGCGGTGTTGGTGCGTCACTACTTCAACACCCGTCATGACAGCCACAAGTTTGCCTGGACCCTGCCTGTCGCGGCTGTTGGCATGATCTGCCTGGCTTACGTCACCGGCCCGGCGCAAATGCCGAGCGCACCTGAAGTGGCCAAGGCGCCTGGCACCATCGAGTACCAGCCGCTGCCGGAAACCGCCATCGGTGGTGGTGCCAAACCTGCCGCTGCGAAGCCTGCAGAAGCACCGGTCCAGGCGTCCAACGCCGGCCCGAGTTTCGACAAGGTGCACAGCGTGATCCAGGAACGTTGCTCGGTGTGCCATTCGGCCAAACCGACCAGCCCATTGTTCAGCGCGGCTCCGGCCGGTGTGATGTTCGACACCCCCGAGCAGATCCGCCAGAACGCCGCGCGCATCCAGGCTCAGGCCGTTACCAGCCAGATCATGCCACTGGGCAACATCACCCAGATGACCCAGCAGGAACGTGACCTGATCGGTGCGTGGATTGTTCTGGGCGCTCCGACCAACTAACCGTTGAAAAGCTTCGCGGGCAAGTCGGATCGCCGCACCGCTCGCTCCTACGGATATGCAGTGTCCCTGTAGGAGCGAGCGGTGCGG
>NZ_JASCOM010000480.1:0-2032 GCF_029959925.1 Pseudomonas sp. PS02303 | reverse complement strand
GCGTCATACCTGACACGCCGCCTTCGCGGGCAAGCCTCGCTCCTACAGGGTTACGGTTGGGCCGACATACCGCATTGCAGATGTAGAGATTGATTGATGTATTCACTTGAAGACTTGCTGCACCTGATGAACCGTCTGCGCGACCCGCAGTTCGGTTGCCCGTGGGACATCAAGCAAACCTACGCCACCATCGTCCCGCACACCCTTGAGGAAGCCTACGAAGTCGCTGACGCCATCGAGCGCGGTGACTTCGATCACTTGCAGGGCGAGTTGGGTGATTTGCTGTTCCAGGTGGTTTATTACAGCCAGCTGGCCCGGGAAGAAGGGCGCTTCGAATTCGCCGGTGTGATCGACAGCATCACCCGCAAGCTGATCCGTCGCCATCCTCACGTATTTCCAACCGGTGATCTGTACGCGCCGCTGGATGTTCCGCGTCTGAGTGAAGAGCAGGTCAAGCAGCGCTGGGAAGAGATCAAGGCTGAGGAGCGCGCCGAGAAATCATCCGCGCCCGAACAGCTGTCCTTGCTCGACGATGTGCCTGCCGCGCTGCCTGCATTGTCCCGCTCGGCGAAGTTGCAAAAGCGCGCGGGGCAAGTCGGTTTCGACTGGCCGGACGCCTTGCCGGTGCTGGACAAGGTCCGCGAAGAACTCGATGAAGTGCTCGAAGCCATGGCCGACAATGACTCGGCAGCGATTGCCGATGAGGTGGGTGATTTGCTGTTTTCCGTGGTCAATCTGGCGCGTCATCTGAAAGTCGACCCGGAAACTGCACTGCGTGGCGCCAACAGCAAGTTTGAAAGACGCTTCCGTTTTATCGAACAGGCATTGCGCGACACCCACCGTCCCATGGAAGATTGCACCCTCGAAGAGTTGGACGCCTTGTGGGGCGAAGCCAAACGTCAGGAAAAGAATTTGCCCAGCTGCGGTTGAGCAGTGGCCTAAGTGAGAAATAAGCACCATGAGCATTTCCCTTCGCGACCAGTTGCTCAAAGCAGGGCTGGTCAACCAAAAGCAGGCCAAACAGGTCGGCAAAGAGAAGCAGAAGCAGCAACGCCTGGCCCATAAAGGCCAGATTGAACTCGATGACTCGCAGCAGCGTGCCGCCCAGGAAGCCATGGCCGAGAAGGTCAAGCGCGATCAGGAGCTGAACCGTCAGCAACAGGAGAAAGTCGAGGCCAAGGCTCGCGCGGCGCAGATCAAGCAATTGATCGAAGTCTCGCGCCTGCCGAAGCTGACCACCGAGGACTACTACAACTTCGTTGACGACAAGAAGGTCAAGCGTATCTCCGTCAACACGCTGATGCGCAACCAGTTGAGCAATGGCTTCCTGGCGATCGTGCACCATGCCGGCGGCTACGAAGTGATCCCGCGTGAGGCGGCCCTGAAGATTCAGGAGCGCGATCCTCGGCGCATCGTGCAGCTGAACGTCAAGACTGAAGAAGTCGCTGCCGAAGATGATCCATACGCGGCCTATCAGATCCCTGATGATCTGATGTGGTAAGCCTTTAACGGCTTCAACAACGACAAACCCCGCTCATGGCGGGGTTTGTCGTTTTCAATGCAGTCATTGCTTATGCAGATCGGAGCGCTCGTTGCTGCTCCTGTTTTTCCAGTTCAGCCTTGTAGCTGTGGGCGTCGGTTTCGGAATGAAACATCCCCACCAGCATGTCTTGTTGATGTACATCCCAGATACGGATACCGGCGGCTATGCCTTCATGGGATTTATGTGAATCGTCGCGTTCAGTTACTTTTACAGTCATCTGCTAGCTCCAATCTCTGTTATCTGCAGCAAGGCGTGTGCAGGACTCTGTTATATGTTTGGTTAGCCTGCTAAGTAAACGACTGAGTTCGGTAACGAATTTTTGCGAAACCGACAATAGTCCTGCAGCCCGCCAAACACGTGGCATTCGGTCGCAGGGCATTGAGTTTCATGACAAAAGCTTCATGTTCGCCGTGAATATCTCGCTGGTAGAACACGGTATCTGTAGGAGCCAGGCTTGCCGGCGAAGGCGTCCTTCAGTGCGCCTTCGCC
>NZ_JASCOM010000047.1:0-35169 GCF_029959925.1 Pseudomonas sp. PS02303 | reverse complement strand
GCTCTGAACCGTTTTTTGTAGACGCCAGGCTTGCCGGCTAAGGCGCATTTGAAATCGCCTTCGCCAGCAAGCCTGGCCCCTACAGGTTCGATGTATTTCTGTTTAACGGCGGCCCAGCAGCAACCCGACCACCAGGCCGAACCCGGCGGAGATGGCCACGGTTTGCCATGGATGGCCACCGATGTAGGTCTCCGTCGCGTCGACCACCGGTTTGGTGCGGTCACGAACACTGGTGACCGAGTCCCGGGCCTGCTGGAGTTTCTGAGAGATTTGCCCGCGAAGGGTCTCGGCTTCCTCACCCACCAGAGAAGCGCTGCTTTTGAGCAGTTTTTCCGATTCTTCGATCAGTGCCTGAAGTTCGCTGAATGCCTGATCCTTGATCTGGTCTTCGGCGGTTTGTGCGGCGGTTTTCCGGGCCATTGGGTACTCCTTGCAGGTAAATGGGCAGTGAACAATGGAGTCTGCGGCAACTGAAAAAGTTGCAGCGACTTTACGCATTGACTGTACGCCAAGGAAAAATCCCGAGTCGGATATTTCGTCCTACAGTGTAAGATGTCGCCTATTTTACGCAGCAGGTAACTCCCATGAGCTTCAATCTGGCCGACAAACCCCTGGCTGAGCGCGCAGCGCTTGAAGATGAGAAATCCCGTCTGTTCGACCTCTGGCAAAGCAACCTTGGCAAATCCAAGGGCGAGGCCGCGCGGTTGTTTGGCGAACGCGCCAAGCGCAAAGGCAAATGGGCTGAATGGGTTCGCGCCGAACTTGATGCCATGTCGCCCCCGGAATTCGCCAATATGGTGCGCAGTGAAGTGAATCGCTTGATGGCCGCCAAGTAAGGCCTGCCTTCACGCAAAACTCGCGACAATGGCCTCGCGCACTTTCAACACCACCGGATCGAGCTGCGTGCTGGTGCGCCAGCCCAGTTCGATCGGGTAGCGCGGTAACGCCAAAGGGCAGGGCAGCAGCGCCAGACCGCAGAGCGTCGCGATGCTTTGAGCGGCGTGGGCCGGAATGGTCGCCACCGCCTGACTGCCCTTGAGCAAGTGTGGCAACGCCGCAAAGTGGGTGGTCGAGGCGCATACCCGCCGACTCAGCCCCAGCGCCGCCAGCCCCTCATCGGTGATCCCGATAAAGCCGCCGGACGACACCAGAATGTGCTCGCGGGCGACGAACTCCTCTAGCGTGAGAGTCTGTTGCCCCGGGGTCAGGCTGAGCGGATCCACCAGGCACGAATAACCGCCTTCACCCAGCACCTGACGACTGAGCAACCGCTCGCTGAACCCGCCCGCGGTGATCGCCAGATCAATGCTGCGCTCCATCAATGCCTGGGCGACGATCTGGCTGTGGGTTTGCCGAAAAATCAGGCGCAACTTCGGCGCGCTGCGCGCAATGGCCTCGATCAATCGCCGGCCGTAGGCCACCTCGAAATCATCCGATAACCCCACCGTGACCGAGCGCCCGTCGTAATGATTGGCTGCCGGATCGACCATTGCCAGGCTCTGACGGCATTTGTTCAGCGCATCGCTCACCACCGGTTTTAACTGATTGGCCTTGAGCGTCGGTGCCAGGCCACGGCCGGTGCGCACGAACAATTGATCGCCATACAGCTCGCGCAGTCGCCGCAACGCCGCGCTGACGGCCGATTGCGTCACGCCCAGGCGCAACGCCGCACGGCTGGCGCTGGACTCTTCATGCAGCGCTTCGAAAACTTTGAGCAGGTTGAGGTCAACAGTGGCGATATTCATTTGGCTCATATCATTCAGCAGTGAGTCGGGCTTTATTCATGATCCCGTGGCGCATGAGAATGGGCAACACCTCAACGCTTTCGGAGAGATCGCCATGCCAAAATCCATTGTCGCAGCGTTGCAAATCGGCGCCTTGCCCGGCGGCAAGACCGAGACCCTGGAACAGATTCTTGCCTGGGAAAACGCGATTATCGAATCCGGCGCCGCGCTGGTGGTGATGCCCGAAGCGTTGCTCGGGGGTTATCCCAAAGGCGAGACGTTCGGCACTCAGCTGGGCTACCGACTGCCGGAAGGTCGCGAAGCGTTTGCCCGCTATTTTGCCAACGCCATCGACGTGCCCGGGGCCGAAACCGACGCCCTGGCCGGGTTGTCGGCGCGCACCGGGGCCAACCTGGTCATTGGCGTGATCGAGCGCGCCGGGAGCACGTTGCATTGCACGGCGCTGTATTTCGATCCGCAGGCCGGCCTGGTCGCCAAGCACCGCAAACTGATGCCCACGGGCACTGAGCGATTGATCTGGGGCAAGGGCGATGGCTCGACGTTGCCGGTGATCGACAGCCAGGTCGGGCGAATCGGCGCGGTGGTGTGCTGGGAAAACATGATGCCGCTGCTGCGCACCGCGATGTACGCCAAAGGCATCGAGGTCTGGTGCGCGCCCACCGTGGATGAGCGCGAGATGTGGCAGGTCAGCATGCGCCACATCGCCCATGAAGGCCGTTGTTTTGTGGTCAGCGCTTGCCAGGTTCAGGATTCACCGCAAGCCCTGGGCGTGGAGATTGCCAACTGGCCGGCGGATCGGCCGCTGATTGCGGGCGGCAGTGTGATCGTCGGGCCCATGGGCGACATTCTGGCGGGGCCGTTGCGTGACGGGGCCGGGTTGCTCACCGCCGAAATCGACACCGACGACCTGGTCCGCGCGCGTTATGACTACGACGTGGTCGGTCACTACGCGCGCCCGGATGTGTTCGAGTTGAGCGTCGACGAGCGCGCCAGGCCCGGCGTCCGTTTCACCGCATAACCGTCACTGGTTGAACAGCATCACCCCTGTAGGAGCGAGCCTGCTCGCGAATGCGGTGTGTCGGAAAACCGTGTATTGACTGACACTCCATCTTCGCGAGCAGGCTCGCTCCCACAGGGGATATTCATTGTCGGTATGACCGAGTTCCGGCTGTCGACCCCGGCAAGCTCAGTTTTCCGGTGTCGACGAAGCGCACCGTTCCAAACAAGCCTCCCGCCAGTTTGCCGCGTAACACGTAGGGAAGATTATTCAGTGTCTGCGTCTGGCTCAGCCCCAACGTCTGGAGTAACAACGAGAACGCCGAAACGCTCAGCACGGTTTCGGAAAAGCGTGCAATCGAGCCCGATTGATCGCTGACGCCTGACGCCATGCCATGGCTGGCCACGCTGCTGACCCAACAGCATTCACGTGCTGTCATCGGTTGTTCTTGTCCCTGGTATGCAACCATTCCTGCCAGGCTTGTCGGTATTTTTCATCCGCCCGTTTTTTTGCGTCAGAAAACTTATGGATGGTCTGCGCCGAAACGGGCTCGTTCAAAAATGCGTAGGCTTGATCGTTCAAACGGTCGGCTTCAAAAAACAACGCCCTGCTATGGCTGATCGATTTAAGGTTGGTTGCATGCGGCGAGGCTGATTCATTGATGGCCATGGTCGTACTCCTTCTGGAAGCACAAAAAGGTGAGCTGGGTGTCCTGATCCCCCTCAACTTTCCATATTGAGACAACCGCGCCCGGTTCTATTCGTCACGTGTCCAGTTGACGCTCAAGCCATACTTATCATCGCCGTACCGGTAATCAGAGTTCCCTTTGAACGCGGCTTCCAGTGCATGGCCCAGGCGATTCGCGAGATGGATGCCGGTCGTGGTCACGATTAGAGCAGCCGCTGAGTCGGTAAGGCCGATGATGCGCTCCAGGGCATGCTCGGCTTTTTCCTTTTTTTCGGTGTTTTTGATCAGGTTGATGATTTCATTTCGATGCTTGAGCAAGAAGCTGCCCGATAACGTGAGCGTCCCCGCTGGCATGTTGTCATCGATGCGTCGGCAGGCTGGGCACGTCACTGTTTGCGCATCATGAATGACCGTGTTTTCAGGGTGTTTCCAAGTCCAGTTCCCGGCTTGATAGACCGCATCACACTGCGGGCAGATGGCTGAACCTTCAACCCGCTGCGAGCAATAGGGGTCATGAGTGGATGTTTTGAACAGCTTGCTTTTTTGACTCTGCTGAAACTTGTCCATGGCTTTTCTCCTCGCGCATCAAATGGGAAAAGATCTCACCTGTAGCCGTGAAACCGTGACTGAAAAACAGATCCCTTCTGCTTTCAGCCTGCTGAACACACACCTTCATTTGGACTCTGTTTCTTGCTGCGCGAATTGATCTTTGTCAATTCCGGGACGTGAACTGACAGTCGGTCATCCCGACGGTGCGCGCATTGTTTGGGCGGTCTGGGGCGCGGCGGCGTTGTGAGTTTGTTGATAAAAGTCAACGTCGCCCGGGCCAGTTCATAGAAGCTGCCAAAACGCACTTGTTGTAAAACTGGCCAGGAGAACACCCTGATGGCTCACACTAAAATCGTGTTTCGTGCTGCAGCCCGCGAGAAAATCCTGAGTGGCGCCACACAGTTGGCAGACGCCGTGCGGGTGACGTTGGGGCCAAAATCAAAATCGGTACTGATCCAGAGTAAATGGGGCAATCCGACGGTCTGCAATGATGGCGTCACGATCGCCAAACGCATTGACTTGCTCGACCCCGAGGAAAACCTGGGCGCGCAAATGCTGCGTCAGGCGGCCGAACGCACAGGCGATGCGGTAGGGGACGGGACCAGTACGTCAACGGTGCTGGCCCATGCAATCCTGGCCGATGGCATCCGTAACGTCGTCGCGGGTGCCAGTGCAATCGACCTCAAGCGCGGCCTGGATCGCGGGCTGTTGTTGGTCGTCGAATCCCTGGCCGCCCAGTCACGTCCGGTCAGCACCCCCAAGGAAAAGGCCCAGGTCGCCACGCTGTCGGCGCATAACGATGCCGTCATCGGTCAGCTGGTGGCAGACGCCCTGGAAAAGGTCGGCGTTGAAGGCGTCCTCAGTGTCGAGGAATCCAAGACCACCGAAACAGTGGTCGAAGTCATGGAAGGCATGCGGTTTGACCGGGGTTATGTCTCACCCTATTTCGTCACCGATGCCGAGAAGATGCAGGTCGAACTCGATGACGCCTACTTGCTGCTCTGTGACCATAAGATCGGTGCACTCAAAGACTTGCTGCCCTTGCTTGAACTCGTGGCTAAAAGCGGGCAACCACTGGTTTTGATCGCGGACGATATCGAGGGTGAGGCGTTGACCACGCTAGTCGTCAACCAGATACGCGGTGTTCTGCGAGCGGTGGCGATCAAGGCTCCGGGCTTTGGTGATCGGCGCAAGGAAATGCTGCAGGACATGGCCGTTCTGACGGGGGCAACGGTGGTTTCCAGCGAACTGGGCGTCACTCTGGAACAGGTGGAACTGAACCAGTTGGGACGTGCACATCGAGTCGTGGTGCAAAAAGACAGCACGGCGCTGATAGGGGGCGCCGGTACGCGCGAGGCCATCGAGGCGCGTTTGCAGCAGATCCGTGCGCAACTAGACAGTACCACCAGCGATTACGACCGTGAAAAGCTTCAGGAACGACTGGCAAGGCTGTCTGGCGGAGTTGCGGTGATCCGGGTCGGGGCGCCTTCCGAAGCTGAAATGAAGGCGCGCAAGGATGCGCTGGATGATGCCATCTCAGCGACCCGGGCGGCGATCGCCGAAGGCATTGTGCCGGGGGGTGGTCTTGCGTTGCTCAAGGCCGTCCCGATTATCGCGGCCGAAGAGGCCCGATATGAGGGCGATGCCAGGACCGGCCTGCAGATTCTTCGCCGGGCGCTGGAAGCTCCGGCCAGACTCATCGCTGAAAATTCGGCGGTGGATGCCGGCGTCGTGGTTGCGCGCATGCTCGCCGAGCCAGGGAACATTGGCTTCGATGCGTCTGCCAATTGCTATGTCGACATGTACGAAGCCGGCATCATTGACCCGACCAAGGTGGTGCGTATTGCCCTCGAAAATGCTGTTTCAGTCGCCAGTATCTTGCTGCTGACCGAGGCGACCATGACGGATATTCCGGAAAAGGAATCACCGGCCCAGGCTCCTTTCCCTGAATGAAACGCCCATCGTGGATAACGTCATGTATAGGAGGCCGCCTCAGACATCGCCAGGTGATTGAGAATCGGGTTTTCGCCGTGCAAGTAACTCAGTGCCTGGTGCATCAACTGGACAGCTTTTTCTTTTTTCTCGTATCGCTTGGCCGGATCGGCATGACGTAGCGCTGCACCCGCAAGGGAGAAGCTGCGCGTGGCAGCCCGCAAAGAAAGGAAAAACGCCAAGGGTTTGCAGTCTTCCTGCACATCACTGTGGTTGAGGTAACTGGACAACAGCCGAGCACCTAACCTGTTCAGGCCATGGTGTTGCAGGTCCATCAGCACAAAAGCCAGGTCGTAGAGCACATCGATGCAGGAAAGCCGCTCACTGAACTCGATGCCATCGAAGAGGGTGGGCTGACCGTCGAGCAGGCAGATATTGGCCAAGCGCATATCACCATGGCAACGGCGAACGCGGCCCTCACGGCGGCGATCTTCGAGGCAGCCGGTCAACGACTCCAACAGGGTCCGGGAGGTATGAGCAATCGCGGTGACTGTCGCGAAATCGAGGATGGGTGGGTAGCGAGACATTTCCCGATGGTTTTTCTCGATTTCTTCATACAGGTCCGGGATGTGACCGTAAGAAGGAGTGATGGGTGCATTGGCATGAAAGCGGGCGATCTCAGCCCCCAACTGTTCCATCATCGGTTCAGTCAGACGTCCTTCAACGGCCATACGGTCAAACAGCCGATCCTGAGCGAAGCGGCGCATCACCACGAGCCAGTCAACCGCTGGTCCGCAACCGTTGAGCGCCAACTGGCCATTCGCCTGGCGATTGATCGGACACAGGCTCAAATACAGCGTCGGCGCAGTCCGTCGATTGAGCAGTAACTCTGCCTCACAGGCGTTTTTGCGGCTTTCCAGGCTGAGGAAATCCAGCTCGGCAAATGCCACGGCGCGTTTGAGTTTGTAGGCGCGGTTGGCATGCAGAAAAATCACCGAACCATGGGTCTCGATACGCTCCACGGGTTGGTTTGACGTGCCGTAGCTGGACGGCCTGGAGAGAAAGGCTATGACCTCGTCTTGCAGGGTGTGCATTCTCGCCTCCACGTCGTCTGCGGATTTTTCGGCAGTGTGGAGAAGGGAAGGCCCGCTCCGATTGATATTGATCAAGTACGGTGGAATGAAAGGCTGCTCCTCTTATGGGGGCTCACGTCGGTAGTTGATATTTATCAACGTCAGGCACTTTCCGGCGGAGCAACCTGAATCAGCGCTGGTGCTTGGTCCGGCGTGGACGCAACGGCTGAGCCCTACGAGGCCAACGGCAGGCGTTGAACCCTCTGCCTGGAGTCAGACCATGAGCCAGTATCAACAACTGTTACTCATCCTCCACCTGGCCCTGCGCCATTCTCCGGCAATCGACCATGCAGCAGCGCTCGCCAGGGCCAGCGGTGCACGTTTGCATATTGCGACGTTGATTCCTGCGTTGAAACTGTTGTCGCTGCTCGAAGAAGGCGACCGGGAAAAGGCTCGGGAGCGTTACCTGCAGGACCATCACGATTGGCTGGAGGACCAGTCCAAACTTCTGCGTGGCAGAGGGATCGAGGTGACCAACGAGGTGGCGTGGGCTGATGACATGGAGCAAGACATCCTGGATCACGTCAAGGAATTGCAGCCCGACCTGTTGATTAAGGAAATCCAGCAAGAATCAACGCTCAAGCGCACGTTTTTCACCCCGTTGGACTGGCACTTGCTGCGCCACTGTCCGGTACCGGTTTATCTGGTGGGCGAGGCTCACCATGTCCTGCCGCGCAAGATTGTGGCGGCGGTTGATGCTTCGGCGGGTGGGCCTGAGAACAGTGAGTTGAATGACCGCATTATCCACCAGGCTTCCAGCCTCGCCATACAGTGTGATGCCGAGTTGCACCTGCTGTATGCCTATGACATTACGGAAGACTACCTGGAGGAATTGGGCGGTGGCTTGAAACTGTCGGAGCTGACCAAGGGGCTGCGCAAAGAGCTGGAACAATCGTTTCTGAAACTCGCCGGTCGGTACGGTGTGCCTGCTAACCGTCGACATTTCATTCTGGGACATCCCGTTTCGGCGCTGAGCGAGTTCGCCAACAAGCACAACGTGGATGTGATCGTGATGGGCAGAGTCCAGTTCCACGGGGTGGAGAAACTGCTGGGCAGCACGACCGAACATATTCTGTATCAGGTGCCCTGCAGTGTCCTGGCGGTCTAGGGACGGACCGAAGACGACTCAAGGTGGCAAACATGCATCCAGCGATCATTAAGAAAACCCTGGCCAACTTGCCGTTAGCGCCGAATTGGCTCGATAGCGTGCAAGCTCGGGAGGCCTTTTCCTGGCAGGTGGAAGCCAATGCGCTGGCCGGTTTGCCGGGCGGCGGTTTGAACCTGGCGTATGAGGCCGTGGATCGGCATGCGCAAGGGGCGCGTCGACGGCATACGGCATTGCGCATTCTTGATCGCAACGGGGGGAGTTGCGACATCAGTTACGCCCAACTGAGCATCCTGACCAACCGGTTTGCCAATGTATTGAAAAAGCTGGGCGTGATGCCCGGCGAGCGAATATTTGTACTCTGTGGCCGAGGGCTGGAACTGTATCTGGGGGTGCTCGGTGGCCTGAAACTCGGTTGCGTGGTGTCGCCATTGTTCTGTGCGTTCGGCCCGGAGCCCATCGAAACCCGTATGCGTCTTGGCGAAGGCAGTGTGTTGCTGACCAGCGAAACCCTCTACCGGCGCAAGGTCGCGGCCATACGCGAGCGTTTGCCGGCCCTCAAACATGTGCTGCTGTACGACGAAAACGGTGGCGATACGGCGCAGATCGAGGGGACGCTCAATCTGCATCAGCTGCTGGCGCAGGCAGAGGAAGCCTTCACCGTTGCCAATACGACCGCCGACAGCCCCGCACTTTTACACTTCACCAGCGGCACGACAGGCACTCCGAAAGGCGTGTTGCATGCCCATGGCGCGGCGCTGACCCATCGCGTCACCGGGAAATACGCCTTGGACTTGCACCCCGAAGATGTCTATTGGTGCAGCGCCGATCCGGGTTGGGTGACCGGCACTTCCTATGGGATCTTTGCCCCGTTGTTGCTGGGCGTCACCAGTGTGGTCGAGGGCAATGAATTCGATGCCGAGCGTTGGTACCGGATACTTGAGAAGCAACAGGTGACGGTCTGGTATACCGCCCCGACAGCCATTCGCCTGCTGATGAAAGCGGGGGCGGAGTTGGCGCGCGGCCATCGTTTTCCGAGTCTGCGGTTTATCGCCAGCGTCGGCGAGCCGCTTAATCCCGAGGCTGTCTGGTGGGGCAAAGAGGTGCTTGGGCTGCCGATCCACGACAATTGGTGGCAGACCGAAACCGGCGGCATCATGATTGCCAACACAGTTGCCATGCCCATCAAACCAGGCTCCATGGGTAAGCCGCTGCCGGGTGTCGAGGCGGCCATCGTCGTTCGAGCAGAAGAGGGCGGACTGGCGTTTCTGGGTGACAACGAGGTCGGTGACCTTGCCTTGAAACAGCCATGGCCTGCCATGTTCCGTACCTACCTGGGGCAGGAGGAGCGTTATCGTCACTGCTTTGTCGGTGAGTGGTACCTGAGCGGCGATCTCGTGCGTCGCGATGCCGATGGTTACTACTGGTTCATTGGTCGCAGCGACGATGTCATCAAGTCGGCGGGTCACCTGATCGGTCCGTTCGAAGTTGAAAGCTCCCTCATGGAACACCCGGCCGTAGCCGAGGCCGCGGTGATCGGCAAGCCCGACCCGCTGTTGGGTGAAACCGTGAAAGCCTTTGTTTCACTCAAGCGTGGTTTCACTGCCAGCCAGGCCCTGCACGACGAGTTGCTCGGTCATGGACGCAAGCGCCTCGGGGCGGTCGTTGCGCCCAAGGAACTGGAATTTGTGGAAGTGCTTCCGCACACCCGTAGCGGAAAACTCATGCGGCGTCTGCTCAAGGCCCGGGAACTGGGTTTGCCTGAAGGCGACACTTCCAGCATGGAGAGTGCGCCATGAGCCTCCCACCGCGGTCCCAGGAAATTGCTCTCGACCTGCTGCGGGACATGGTGCGTATCCGTCGTCTTGAGGAGCGCGCTGGCGAGTTATACGGGGAGGGCAAAATTCGTGGCTTTCTGCACCTGTACATCGGTGAAGAAGCGGTCGCCGTCGGCGTTCTGCATGCACTGGCAGCCGACGATGCGGTGGTCGCGACGTATCGCGAACATGGCCACGCCCTGATCAAGGGCGTCCCCATGAAAGCAATCATGGCCGAAATGTATGGGCACCAGGAAGGATGCTCGCGAGGGCGCGGCGGCTCAATGCACCTGTTTGATGCCACGACACGATTCTTCGGCGGCAATGCCATTGTCGCGGGTGGCTTGCCACTGACGGTCGGTCTGGCGCTCGCTGAACGTATGCAAGGTGGAGCGCGTCTTTCAGCCTGTTTTTTTGGTGAAGGCGCGATGGCGGAAGGGGCTTTCCATGAGTCCATCAACCTGGCCGCATTGTGGCAACTGCCGATGCTGTTTTGCTGTGAAAACAACCTCTATGCGATGGGGACTGCCCTGGACCGTTCGCAGTCGCAAACGGACCTGTGTGCGAAAGCCGCGGCCTACAAAGTCGATACCCGGTCCGTCGATGGCATGGACGTGATCGCGGTGTATGAAGCCGCTCGTGATGCGGTTGAACACATCCGTGCGGGGCGTGGGCCTTTTTTTCTGGAGTTCCGCACCTATCGGTTTCGTGCCCATTCGATGTTCGACCCACAGCTGTATCGTGACAAGGACGAGGTGGAGCAATGGAAGACCCATGGGCCGATCCATACGTACAGTGCACAGCTTAAGGCCGAGGGCCTTTTGGACGAACCCGGATTTCTGGCGATCCTCGCCCAGGTGGACGCTGAAGTGGAAGCCGCCGTTACTTATGCCGAAAGCGGCAGCCTGGAGCCGCTCGAGGATTTGTCTCGCGATGTCTACACCCCAAGGGCGGCGCCATGAGCATTCGTATGAGCTATCGCGAGGCGCTGCGCGAGGCCATACGTGAGGCGCTGCAGCGGGACCCGCGGGTATTTCTGATGGGCGAAGACGTCGGTCGCTACGGTGGCAGTTATGCCGTGTCCCTGGGATTGCTTGAGGCGTTCGGCCCCGAGCGCATTCGAGACGCGCCATTGTCCGAGCTGGGTTTCGTGGGAGCCGGAATAGGGGCGGCATTGGGGGGCATGCGGCCGATTGTCGAAATCATGACCGTGAACTTCAGTCTGCTCGCCCTCGATCCGTTGATGAATACGGCTGCTGCCTTGAGGCACATGTCCGGTGGACAGTTCTCCGTGCCCCTGGTTGTGCGCATGGCGACAGGCGCCGGACGCCAGCTTGCGGCGCAACACTCGCACAGCCTGGAGGGCTGGTACGCCCATATTCCCGGGCTGAAAATCCTGGCGCCGGCGACCATCGAAGATGCACGCGGCATGCTCTGGCCAGCGCTACTGGATCCGGACCCGGTGCTGATATTCGAACACGCCCAGCTCTACAACCTGGAGGGTGATGCGGGCGAGTGGGAGACGGTGGACATCAGCTCCGCCAAGGTCCGCCGAACCGGCAAGGACCTGACCCTGATCACTTACGGCGGCACACTCGGCAAGACCTTGGAGGCTGCGCAGGTACTGGCCGGGGAGGGCATTGATTGCGAAGTCATCGACCTGCGTGTCCTGCGCCCTCTGGATGACAAGACTTTGATGGCTTCTGTCTGCAAGACCCGTCGGGCCCTGGTGGTCGACGAGGGATGGCGCAGCGGCAGTCTATCCGCCGAGATCATTACACGGATCATAGAACAAGGCTTTTTCGAGCTGGATGCACCGCCGGCACGGGTGTGCAGCGCCGAAGTGCCGATACCTTATCCCCGGCATCTGGAAGAGGCGGCCCTGCCACAAGTGTCGACGATCGTCGCGGCCGCTCATGAACTATGCCGGGGGACATCAGGGTGAGCGCAATGACGTGGCGTATTCAAGTATCAGGCCAGGAAGGTAAACGATGATCGAATTCAAATTGCCCTCTCTGGGGGCTGATATGGATGAAGGCACGTTGCTGGAGTGGAAAGTCCACCCGGGCGATGCGGTCAAGCCGGGCCAGGTGATTGCCGTCGTCGATACCGCCAAGGCCGCCATCGATGTCGAGTGCTGGCATGAGGGCACGGTGTCGCAACTGCTGATCGATATCGGCGCCAAAGTCCCGGTCGGTACCACCATCGCCTGGTTGTTGGAACCGGGCGAAGATCCGCACAGTGCGCGACGAACAACGACGGCGGCGCCGCTGCTGATCGAAGAGCAGGCATCGTCCGGCAGACGCCCGCGGATATCTCCCGCGGCGCGCAAGCGTGCTGCCGAGCTAGGCGTCAGCACCGCTGATGTGAAAGGCCATGGGCCACAGGGAGTGGTTACCCTGGAGGACATCGAGGCAGCCGCTCATGTGGCGCACCCGCCGGACCCCGACCAGGCCATGCGGCACGCCATTGCGGCGGCCATGACTCGTTCAAAACGCGAGATTCCCCATTACTACCTCAGCGAAACCATCGCCCTGGATAAAGCCATGGCCTGGCTGCAGGCACACAATGCGCAAAGCACACTTCAAGAGCGCCTGCTGCCCAGCGTCTTGCTGCTCAAAGCAGTGGCGCTGGCCTTGCGCGACTATCCGCAGCTCAATGGTTTCTGGCTGGATAACGCCTTCAAGCCCGCACTCGATACCGACCTTGGGGTGGCAATCACCTTGCGCCAGGGTGGCCTGGTCGCCCCGGTGCTGCATCATGTGGCGGACACATCCTTGACTCATTTGATGAGTGAACTGGCCAGCCTGGTCGAGCGCGCCCGCAGCGGATCCCTGCGCAGCTCCGAGCTGGGAGGCGCCGGCCTGACGGTCACTCAACTCGGCGATCAGGGCGTGGACAGTGTATTGGGGGTGATCTATCCGCCCCAGGTTGCCTTGGTCGGTTTCGGTCGGATCAGTGAGCGGCCCTGGGTGAAAGAGGGCCAGCTGTGTGTCATGCCCACTGTCATTAGCAGTTTGTCCGCCGATCATCGAGTCAGCGACGGTCATTACGGCGCACGTTTTCTGGGCGAAGTTCGTCGTTTGCTGCAGACGCCAGAGGCGCTTTGAGGAGAGGGCATATGAACCCGCAAATGATCCGCGATGAAGTATTGAAAGCCTTGAAAGGCATTGCCCCGGAACTTGAAATCGAGCAGTTGCGATCTGATCGGTCACTGCGCGAAGAGGTTGATCTGGATTCCATGGATTGGCTTCGTGTCATCGAGGCTCTAAATCGGAGCCTGGGCATTGCAATTCCTGAAAGCGATTACCAACACGTGGACACCCTGGACAAGCTCATCGCCTATCTGGGGCAAAAGGCGAAATCCGGCGAAGCCGAGCCTTCGATCCGCAAGGGGTGAAGGTACCGGGCAGTAGCGCCGTCGCGCATTGTTTGCCACTCAAACGGTGAGCCGATCGAATCGTCGGTTGCCACCGGTTCCGCCCTGATCTGATTTAAATCAGCAGCAGGTCTGCGTGAATGGACGACTTTATGAAATGACCTACCTTGAGGTATGCACTCATGAACATCGACAAGGCAATCTCCGGCCGGCGCTCCACGCGTGAATACACGACAGAAGCCGTTGATGAAAATGTCATTCGTCGTTTGATCAATGCCGCTGCCCAGGCGCCCAGCGCGGTCAACCAACAACCGTGGACGTTCACGGTGATCCGAGACCAAGCAGTGCTGGATCGGATCTCGCGAGAAGCAAAGGCCTACATGCTCAAGACGATGCCCTCTGGCCCCCATTCCGCGCACTTCCATTCGTTACTCAATGACGAAAACTTTCACATCTTCTACCACGCGCCAGTACTCATCCTTATTTCGGGGAACGCGCCAGGTCAGTGGGTCGTCGAAGACTGCGCATTGGCCGCCGAAAACCTGATGCTCGCCGCGTACGCTGACGGGCTGGGTACCTGCTGGATCGGTTTCGCCCAACGTTTTCTTGATACGCCACAGGGGAAGCATGCACTGGGCCTTCCTGCCGAGTGGACGCCAGTGGCGCCCATTATCGTTGGCCATCCGAAATCGGTGCCTGCACCGGTCTCGCACAAGGCGCCGGAGATTCGCTGGGTCGGCTGATCGCAAAACACGCACAGCATGTGCCTCACCGGCATTTAGCGCTGAACTCGGCTACCGTGGCGAGCTTACATATTGCCGCTTTCGTAAAATCGTCACTGCTTGAGGAATCGCGCGGGAAAAGCCCGACCTGTTAGTCAAGACGTGCAATACGAATCAACGCTCAAACGCGCGTTCTTCATTTCACTGGACGGGCACTGCCATGAAGCTCACCGCCGTACCGCCTAAGGAACCGTTACCAGACTGGCTATCGGCCTCGCTCAAGGACAGGCGGCTGATTGGCAATGATCAAATTGCCGAGGTTTTTGACGAAATCGCTGATCTGCTGGAAATCGATGACGCCAACCCCTTTCGGATCCGGGCCTACCGTAATGCGGCGCGCACCTTGAGGGCGTTGACCTTTGAGCTGGCAGAGATCATCGCGCGTGGCGAACCACTGCCCAAACTGACCGGTATTGGAGTTGATCTGGCAGGCAAGATCAACGAAATCGTTACCTGCGGAAATTGCGCTTTGCGCCAGCGGTTGCGTTCGACCTTGCCGCCCGGATTGGTTGAACTGTTGTCCATCGCCGGATTGGGCCCCAAACGCGTCAGGCACCTGTATCACGATCTGGGGATCGAAACCGCGCAGCAGTTATGCGAGGCTGCTCGACAGGGCCGCATTCGCCATCTGCCCGGTTTCGGCGAAAAGATGGAGACGCGGCTGTTGAGTGCCGCGCAGAAGGGGATTGGAAGCGATCGCCGTTTGCCGCTGGCATTTGTCGAGCCCGTGGCGCACCGTCTGATCGAATACTTGCAGCAGCTTGCGGGTATCGAGGAAGCGACGGTGGCCGGAAGCCTGCGTCGCATGCGCGACACTGTCGGTGATATCGACCTCCTCGTGGCCGCAGCGCCTTCTGTGAATGTCACGGCACACTTGCTCAAGCACCCGGAGATTTCCACCGTGTTGGTTAAAGGGCGCACGCGTGCCAGCGTCGTGCTGGGCTCAGGCCTGCAAGTGGATATGCGCATTGTAAAGCCGGCGCAATTTGGCGCCGCTCTGGTGTATTTCACTGGCAGCAAGGCGCATAACATCGCGATTCGCCAGAGGGCCCGGAAGCTGGGGCTCAAGCTCAACGAATATGGGGTGTTCAAGGCCGAAGAATGCGTGGCCCGTGCCACCGAGGTGGCGGTTTATCAGGCCTTGGGGTTGGTATGGATCACGCCGGAACTGCGCGAAGATCGCGGTGAAGTCGAGGCGGCACTGACAGGTCGTTTACCGAGGCTGATTGAGTTGAGCGACCTCAAGGGTGACTTGCATGCTCATACCCGTGACTCGGATGGAGGCAATAGCCTGGAAGAGATGGCATTTGCGGCGCAGCGCGCCGGACTGGAATACCTGGCGATTACCGACCACTCCCGGTCCCTCAGGGTGGCCCATGGCCTGGACACTGATCGATTGTTGAAGCAAATCGACCAGATCGATGCGCTCAACGCCCGCTTGCAAGGAATGACCTTGCTCAAGGGCGTTGAGGTCGACATTCTCGAAGACGGTCGCCTGGATCTGCCAGATGACATTCTGGGGCGCCTGGACCTGGTGGTGGGCGCCGTCCACAGTCATTTCGGCTTGACCCTGCATCAACAAACCCAACGCCTGCTCAGGGCCATGGATCATCGCTACTTCAGCGTACTGGCACATCCCCTATGTCGGTTGATCAATGAACGCGCGCCCCTGAACATGGACCTGCCTGCAATCATCAAGGCAGCCTCTGAGCGTGGTTGCTGCCTGGAACTCAATTCGCAGCCCCAGCGCATGGATCTGTTTGACCTTCAGTGCCAATACGCCAAGGATCAAGGCGTGCTCATCAGCATCAATTCGGACGCCCATCGCGCCGCGGATTTTTCCTATTTGCGCTACGGCGTCGCTCAGGCGCGTCGAGCCTGGCTGGAAAAACACGATGTGCTCAATACCCGTTCGCTGACCTCACTCAAGGAGTTTTTACGCGATGGCGGTGGCGGTCGCCCTCAAAGCGCACAAAACTGATGTCAGGCCGTTGAGCGCCTTGTTGTCCGGGGCAGCCTCACGATCGGCACCTCATTTGAGCTCAACGATCACCGTCGGCGGGTTGACCGGCGTGCCGACGCTTTACAGCACTTGTCGGCGAGCCATCGAATCCTTCAGGGGATTAGGCGCGGGGCGGATCGAGCTTGCTGATTGGCTGGCTCTGTCAGGCGCAGGGCATCGAGCGCCGTGACCCATTCTTCGTTGGTGGCCTCGACCACCACCTTGACTCGGCTGGCCGGGGTCGAGATCACTGAGGCATTGGCCTGGTTCGCCGTTTCGTTCAGTTCGACGCCCAGATACTGCAGGCCAGCGCACATACGAGAGCGAATCGCCGCGTTGTGTTCGCCAATACCTGCCGTGAACACCAGCATGTCCAGACCACCCAGTGCCGCGACAAGGGCACCGGCTTCGTGGATGAACCGGCGCAGGTACAACGCAAGGGCCATGGCCGCGCGAGGCTCAGTGGCTTCGACTTTGAGCAATTCGCGCGGGTCGCTGGAAATGCCGGAAACTCCCAGCAGGCCAGACTCGTGATACAGAATATGGCTGACCCGCTCCAGGCTCAGCTTCCAGATCTCCATCAGGAAAATCACCGCGCCAGGGTCCAGCGCCCCGCAGCGGGAGCCCATCATCAAACCGTCCAGCGCTGAGAAACCCATGGTGGTGGCGACGCTTTTCAAGTCCCGCATACCGCACAGGCTGGCACCGCTGCCCAGGTGCGCGACCAGCGTTCGGCCGCGCGCCTGATCGCCATAGCGTTCGGCCAGCGCAACGGATTGATAGCAATAGGACAGTCCGTGAAACCCGTAACGGCGCAAGCCGCTTTCCCAGGCCGACCAAGGCAGTGGCAGGATTTTCTCCACGTCTGGCAGGGTCTGGTGGAAGGCGGTATCGAAACACACCACTTGTGGCAGGTCGGGGTGGGTTTGCAGCAGCGTTTCGATGGCCTCCAGTGCGAAGGGCTGATGCAGAGGGGCTAGCGGGATGTAGCTTTTAAGGTCGGCCAGCACCTGCGTGTCGATCAATACCGGTTTGGAGTATTTAATCCCACCATGCACGACGCGGTGGGCGATGGCCCTGATCGAACGGCCTACCAGTTGAGTTCGCAACCGCTCACGAATATACCCAAGGGCATCGTGATAAGGATGTTTTGCATCGAGGGTCAGTGGCTGATCGTCGCCGCCGTTTTCGCTGACCACCGAGTTTGGCCCCGTGATGCCGTCGACCTTTGCGCGCCACAGTGGTGTGCGAGCCAAAGGGCTGCAGGTGGCGTCGAACAAGGCGAACTTGATGCTCGACGACCCCGCATTGAGGACCAGGATCACTTCACCGTTATCCGTGTCGTTCATGGCGGGGTGACCCGATAGTGATGGGCGACCAGCGCGGCGATGGCGCAGGACGCGATGCGCGATTCGACGGAGTCGGCGCGGCTGGTCAGGACAATCGGCACTTTGGCGCCAAGCACGATACCCGCGCTGGAGGCACCGCCCAGGTATTCCAGCTGCTTGACGAGCATATTGCCGCTTTCCAGATCAGGCACGACGAGAATGTCGGCTTTACCGGAAACAGCTGAGTGAATGCCCTTGATACGCGCCGCCGCCAGGGAGATGGCGTTGTCGAACGCCAGCGGCCCGTCAAGGACCGCGCCAGTGATCTGGCCGCGATCAGCCATTTTGCACAGCGCTGCGGCATCAAGGGTGGCGGGCATGTTGGCATTCACCGTTTCCACGGCAGCGAGAATCGCCACGTGGGGATTACTGACGCCGAGGATATGTGCCAGATCGATGGCGTTACGCACGATGTCCACTTTGTCGACCAACGCCGGCGCGATATTGATCGCTGCATCGGTGATGATGAAGGGGCGCGGATAAAAAGGCGTCTGCATCACGAAGCAGTGGGTGATGCGCCGCTTGGTACGCAGTAGCGCCGAGGACGGCACCACGGCGGACATCAATTCGTCGGTGTGAAGGCTACCTTTCATCAACGCTTCGACTAGACCATCACGGGCCATTTGCGCACCGCGCAGGGCGGCAGCATGGCTGTGGGGCACGTATTCAATGGTGAGACCGCAAAGGTCGTGGCCGCCCTTGGCCGCCAAGGCTTCGAGTCTGGCTCTTGGGCCAATCAGGATCGGATCGATCAACCCAGCATCGCGGGCATCAAGGGCCGCCTCGAAACTCACCTCGTCGCAAGGATGTACCACCGCAACGCGTATCGGTTCCAGCGTCTGGCAGGCTTGCAACAAACGATTCAGACCGTCGGCGCTGTGGCGCAGTTCTATGCCCGGCAGGCTGGCTCGGTGCACATCGATATGCTCGCCGGCCGCGTGGACCAGGGATTCACCTTCCAGCACGACCACGCCTTCCTGATTGATGCCGGTACAGGCCAGCGTGAGCAGATACCGCGCTACGTCGCGAGCAGTAACCGTCACCGAGACCGTCAGTGTGTCACCGATGCGTACCGGGGCAAGGAACTTGAGGGTTTGCCCCAAGGGCACCGAACCGGGCCCTGGCAACTGCGTACCAATCAACGCCGAAATCAACGCTCCCCCCCACATGCCATGGGCGAAAACAGTGTTGAAGTGGGTGGTGGCAGCAAATTCCGGATCGACGTACAGCGGGTTCACATCGCCCGAGACCAGTGCGAACAGCTGAATGTCTTGAGCTGTCAGGGTGCGCTCCAGAGAGGCGGACTCGCCGATGACGATTTCCTCGAACGATCGATTATGCAGTCGCTCCAGATCGTCGGCGTTTACAGGAACAGAACGGGTCATGGGTTTGATCCTGAATAGGATGGCGGACGGCTCGGCTACATCATTCAACGCTCAATCGGCGCAGGTGACCAGAGCCGGCTGCCATTGCAGACGGTGAGGTCTTGGTAGCGGCGGTACTTCTCGTCCAGTTACGCCCTCTGCATACATCAAAAAGCGGGCTGATACTCCCGGCTATTAATGCTCAAAGGGCGCTCATTGATCTAAATCAACACACGCAGGCGGCATCAAGCCATAAAGCTCTATATCAAGTAGAAGCGGCCGACAAAGTCTCCCCCCATCAAAAGGAGAAATATCGTGATGCATTCACATATCCGCTGGTTCAAAGAGCTGGGTATCAACGATGTATCGCTGGTCGGTGGCAAGAACGCCTCGCTGGGTGAGATGTACCAGAACCTCACGACTGAGGGTGTATGCATCCCCAACGGTTTTGCCATCACCGTTGAGGCGTATCGTTATGTGCTTGATCACAATAGCGCCTGGCAGCCTCTGCATGCGGCACTTGACGGACTAGACCCCGACAACATCAAGGATTTGCAGGCGCGGGGGGCAAAGGCGAGGGCGATCGTATATGGCTGTTCATTGCCGGAAGATCTAAAGACGGCGATTTTGCAAAGTTATGCCCAACTCAAACAGGAATACGGCGAAAACATCTCATTGGCGGTGCGGTCCTCGGCGACCGCCGAGGATTCGCCGCAGGCCTCATTTGCCGGGCAGAACGACACCTATCTCAACATCGCCACTGACGATGATCTGCTCGATGCCTACAAACGTTGCCTGGCGTCCAACTTTACCGACCGCTCCATCCACTACAAATACGACAATGGCTTTGATTACTACAAGGTCTATCTCGCCGTCGTGGTCATGAAGATGGTGCGTAGCGATATAGGGGCCAGTGGCGTGATGTTTTCGCTGGACACGGAAACAGGCTTCAGGGATGTCGTCTTCATCAATGCCGCGCTGGGGCTCGGCGAGAATGTCGTGCAGGGCACGATAGACCCCGACAGTTTCTATGTGCACAAACCCAGCTTTCTGCAGGGTTATCGTGCTGTCTTGAAGCGCAGCCTGGGTAGCAAAGCAAAGAAGATGATTTTTGCCGGCGAGCTCAATACCGGCAATATCGCGGTGGAATACACCAAGAATATTGACACGCCCCGCGAAGAACGAACCCGCTTCTGCATCTCTGATGCGGATGTGATGGTGCTGGCCGACTATGCCATCAAGGTTGAAAACCACTATTCGGGCAAAGCCGGTTTTTACAAACCCATGGATATGGAATGGGCCAAAGACGGCATCGATGGCCGGTTATATATAGTGCAGGCGCGACCGGAAACGGTGGAGTCGCAAAAGAAAGGCAGCGTGCTTGAGATTTACCATCTCAAGCAAAGATCGACAGTGCTGCTTAAGGGCAGGGCGGTCGGCACCAGAATTGGCGCCGGCAAGGCGCGTGTCATCAACGATGCCAAGCATCTCAGTGATTTTCAACCGGGCGAGGTGCTGGTCTCAGATACCACGGCACCCGACTGGGAACCTGTCATGAAGACCGCCGCGGCTATCGTGACGAGCAGGGGCGGACGTACTTGCCACGCCGCCATCGTATCGCGTGAACTGGGCATTCCCGCCATCGTGGGAACCGCAAACGCGGCAGACAAAATAGAAACCGGCACACCGATCACCATTAGCTGCGCCGAAGGCGAAACCGGAAATGTCTATGAAGGCATTCTGGGTTTTGACATTCAGCACACCGATCTCAGCCAGCTGGGACATCCAAAAACAAAGATTATGATGAACCTGGGCAATCCTGATCAGGCCTTTAGTCTTGCCTCGCTACCGGTGGATGGCATTGGTCTGGCGCGTATGGAATTCATTATTAATGAATACATCAAGGTGCATCCGATGGCGCTCGTACACCCGGAAAAGGTGGATGACGCAACACGTGAAAAAATCGTGGCCTTGAGCATTGCTTACAAGGATCCTGCAGATTTTTTCGTCAAGACCTTGGCCGAAGGCGTCGCCACAATTGCGGCGGCGGTGTATCCGAAACCCTGCGTAGTGCGCATGAGCGACTTCAAAAGTAACGAATACGCGACTCTGCTGGGCGGTCAGTATTTCGAGCTGGAAGAAGACAACCCGATGATCGGTTTTCGTGGGGCGTCCCGTTATACCCATAGTGCCTATGCCGAAGGTTTTGCGCTGGAATGCGCGGCAATGAAGCGGGTGCGCGACGAGATAGGCCTGACTAACGTCAAATTGATGATCCCTTTTTGCCGCAGAGTGGAGGAGGGCGAAAAGGTGCTGGCAGCGATGGCCAGCCATGGCCTCAAGCGCGGAGAAAACGGACTGGAGGTCTACGTCATGTGCGAGATCCCCAACAACGTCATCCTGATCGACGCCTTCGCCAAGCTGTTCGACGGGTTCTCCATCGGCTCCAATGACTTGACCCAGCTGACGCTCGGCGTGGATCGCGATTCGGAAATCGTCGCCTTCGATTTCGATGAACGCGATCCGGGAGTGAAACAGATGATTCGCTTGGCGGTGGAGGGAGCAAAACGTAACGGCCGCCACGCCGGTATTTGCGGACAGGCGCCGTCTGACTATCCCGAGATGGCTGAATTTCTGGTGGAAATTGGCATCGACTCGATAAGCCTCAATCCGGATGCAGTGCTCGCCACCACTCGGCATGTTCTGGCGGTGGAAAAGCGCCTGTCACTTAATCGCACACCGTAAAACCGTTGCCTCATGGCACGCCTGATCAAGATCCGCAAAACTGCCGATTACATTGAGGTGTCGACGTGTATGCCTTCTTGCCACGTGAGTTGCCGGAGCAACTCTGCGCACTGACCGACCTCGCGCTTAACCTGCGCTGGACCTGGAATCATGCACTCGACGACCTGTGGAAATCGATTGACCCAGAACTTTGGGTGCGTACCCATAATCCGTGGATGATTCTGCAGAATGCTTCGCAGCAGCGTCTTGACGAACTCTGCCGAGATCCTGACTTCTCGCAGAAACTGGCGCACGCCATCGCAGAGCATCGGCGTTATCTCGACGACTCAGGCTGGTATGCACAGCAGCAAGGGGCCAGGGATTCGGCGCGGATCGCCTATTTCAGCATGGAGTACGGTTTGAGTGAGGCCTTTCCGCTCTACGCCGGCGGACTCGGTGTGCTTGCAGGAGATTACCTGAAGACGGCGAGCGACATGGGCGTTCCGATACTTGGGGTGGGTTTGCTCTATCAGGAAGGCTATTTTCGGCAATACATCGACGCGCAAGGCAGGCAGCATGAGGCCTATCCTTACAACGACGCCACCAGCCTGCCGATTCAGCCAACGATCGGAAATGACGGCGCCTGGCTGAAAATCGTGCTGCAACTTCCCGGTCGCACTTTGTATTTGCGTATATGGCAGGCCATTGTCGGACGTACGCGCCTGTATCTGCTGGACAGTAACGATCTGCGCAATGGGCCCGCCGACCGCGGTATCACCTCTAAGTTGTATGGCGGCGGCTCGGAAATGCGTTTGCTCCAGGAAGTGGTGCTCGGCATTGGTGGCTGGGCGGTACTCGACGCACTGGGTATCGACGTTGACGTGTGCCACCTTAACGAAGGTCATGCCGCACTGCTTGTGCTGGAACGTGCCCGTCGCTTTATGCACAAGATGGGAACATCGTTCTGGGAGGCATGGTGGGCAACGCGTGCAGGTAACGTATTCACAACGCATACGCCAGTGGCTGTGGGTTTCGACTTATTTCCACCCTCGCTCATTTACAAGTACGCGCGTGAGTATCTCGAAGACTGTCGCATTTCATTGCGCGAACTTCTGGCGTTGGGCCGGCGTGATCCGGCGGACGACGATGAGCCGTTCAACATGGCTTTTCTGGCATTGCGTGGGTGCGCCCAGTGCAATGCCGTGAGTCGCTTGCATGGCGAGGTCAGCCGTCAATTGTTCAGTGATCTTTATCCACGCTGGCCGCTTCAAGAGATACCTGTAGGGCACATTACCAACGGCGTCCATGTGCCATCCTGGGATTCGGTGTGGTCCGATCACCTATGGACTAGCACCTGTGGCAAGGAACGTTGGCTCGGCACGGTGGAGTCTCTCTCAGGGACGGTCTCCCACAGTGATGACAGGGCCTTGTGGACGATGGCCGCCGAGCAACGCCGCGATCTGGTGCATTACACGCGTCACCGTTTGGCATGGCATCTTGGACAGCGTGGCGAGTCACCTCAGCGGGTCGAAGAAGCCGCGCAGGTGCTCGATCCCAATTGCCTTACGCTCGGCTTCGCGCGGCGATTCACTGACTATAAGCGACCGAATCTGTTGCTGCATGACCCGGAGCGCCTGAGCCGCCTGCTAACCGATGAGCATCGACCGGTCCAACTGATCATCGCCGGTAAAGCCCATCCCAGTGACGAGCAGGGCAAGCAGCTGATCCAGGCATGGATGGAGTTTGTTCATCGTCCAAATCTGCGAAGGCATGTCGTGTTCCTGGAGGATTACGACATTGAACTGGCCCAACATCTGGTGCAAGGCGTCGATGTCTGGATCAATACACCGCGACGACCATGGGAAGCCTGCGGCACCAGTGGTATGAAGGTTCTGGTCAATGGCGGACTTAACCTGTCCCAACTGGACGGTTGGTGGGCGGAGGCGTACCAGCCCACCTGCGGTTGGGCAATCGGCGACGACGCCCCCAGCGACGATGTAGTCGACGCCGAGTGCTTGTACCGCCTGCTCGAAGAAGAAGTAGTGCCCACCTTTTACACACGCGACACGCAGGGAATTCCACGAGACTGGGTGCAACGCATGCGCGCCAGCATGTCGCAACTGGGGCCGCAATTCAGTAGCAATCGCATGCTGCTCGAATACCTGGATTGTTGTTACCAACCGGCGATCCAGGCGTTCCGACGCCGTAGCAAGGATAAGGCCGAACTCGCACGTGGGCTTTATGCCTGGCACAAGGCGGTTGCCTTGGGATGGGACAACATACATTTCGGCACGGTCGATGCGAAACACGACGGCGAGTGGCTGTACATCAGCGTGCCGGTCTATCTGGGGGAGATCGCACCGGAGTGGGTAAGGGTGGAACTCTATGCCGCCCCGTGCGATGGACACCCGGCAGAATGCCTGCCGATGAACGCTGTCGGACCCATACCCGGCGCCATCCAAGGCTATATCTTTTCCACCTCGGTCGCTGCCACGCGGCCCGTGGATGGCTACACCCCTCGGGTACGCGCCTGGCACTCAGACGCCTTTCTGCCAGCGGAAAATGCACTTATTGCGTGGCAGCGTTGACGCTGGCTCGCCTTCACTTGACAGGTCTCAACGTATTACCCGGAAGGCTTTTATTAACGCTCGGGAACGCACCAGGTCAGTGACTCGTCGAGGACTGTTCATTGCCTGCCAAGTGGACGCCGGTGGCGCCCATTATCATTGACTAACCACCTGGACACCCTCTGGTAGCTTCGACTGCATCATTTCTCTTCTATCCAGTTTGCGTCCGTCCACGACAAAGAAACCATCACCCACCGAATGAAGGGTTCGTGTCTCTTTGCGTGACTCGTCGATGTAGGCAGCGAGGCCTTCGAGGACAACAATATTGTGTTTCTCGATGATATCGACAACCTTGCATTCGATATTGGCCAGGCATTCCTTAATCAAGGGTGACCTGACATGTTTGCCTTTCACGGGCGTCAATCCGAAGGTTGCAAACTTGTCTGTGTCGGCACCAGAACAGGTTCCCACACCAATAACGCGATCGATCAAATCGACGGTGGGGATTGAAATGACGCACTCCTTGGTTTTCAGAAGCGCGGCGTACGAATAGTTCCAGGGCCCGGTGGTGATGGCAAAAATCGGCGTGAAGCCCATCACCATGGTCCACGAGATGGTCATGATGTTGTTCTTGCGGCCATCATTTGTGGTGACGAAGACCACCGGGCCTGGCTCCATCAGTGTGAATGCTGTGTTGATTTTCATCTTTTTCAACGTCAGGCACTCCCCATTGTCTTTGATCGGCCTCTTCATCTGCTCAAACGGTATCGAATGCTCCACTTTCAGCCAGCAAGGTGGCTATCAGGGCGGTGCTGTCGATTACGTGCACGTGCTGCGTCACGCACTCGGGGGACAGGCGAAATGGAGGCACGCTGTCAGAGATCGCAATGTGCTCGAAAAGCGGCTTGTCGAACAGATGGCTGCCCGCCGTGAACAAACCATGGGTCGCCGCGGCAAACAATCGGCTGGCTCCACCCTTTTGACAGGCAAGGCCCGCATGCTTCAGCGTTTCACCGGTACTGATCAGATCGTCGAAAACAATGGCTGTCTTACCCGATACGTCGCCCACCAACAGGGCGCCTGTCAGCGTCGCGTGAGCACGGTGCTTTTCCATCAGCGCACTGCCCACTGAGCGTCCCAGATGTCGTTCGAGGGCCTGACGAAACTGTTCGGCGCGCTTGGCACCACCGGAATCCGGGGACACCGCCACCACGTCGGCGTCGCCGACGAACCTGGCGAAATGCTCGGCGAATAATTCTGTGCACTGCACGTTCCACGTCGGAATGCGAAAGGCATTGTCGAACGCGGCCGGATTATGCACCTCCAGGGCAACCAGACGATCAACGTGGCAGGCTTCAATCATGGCCGCCAGGTAGCGGGTGATCGTGGGGTCTTGAGGTTGGCTGCGACGATCTTTGCGTCCATAGCAGAGGTAGGGTGTTACGACCTGCACATGGCGAGCGCCGGCATCCTTGAGTGCTCCGCAAAAGAACAACAGGCGACACAACTTATCGTTAGCGCTCTGCCGGTCATCCCCATACAAAGCATGGAACACCACGACCTCGCGACCGTTAACCGATGCCAGCGGTCGGCATTTATGTTCGCCATCTTCATAGTCGCGCTCTTCATGCAGGGCCAGTTGGCAGCCAAGCCGCTGCGCGACGCGGGTTGCATAGTGCTCACTGCCTTGCAGGGCAAAAAGAAGCGGGCGGTCGGTGAGCATGCATTGGCTCCTTTGAGGCTTATCGAACAGTTGCGCCGTCATCGGACAGCACCATGCCGCAACACTTCAATGCAGAACTCCATTTCGTAGGGCGGGACGTTGCATTCGACGATGTCATGGGCGGCAACTTGCAGGTGCACGCCGACAATGTCGGCACGGATCGGTTGCTGGCAAACATGCCGGTCAACCAATACCGCAGTGTAGACCCGACGGGCCCCCAGCTGCGCCAAATAGGCACAGGTGCGCAGAAGGGAGTGGCCTTCAAAAAGCACATCGTCGACAACAAGCAGGGTGGTATTGGCAAGGTCCAGCTCGCCCAGAAGTGGGTTCTCAGTCAATTCCGTCTGTGCATGCAGGACCTTGAGGTCATCGGCATAACGCTTGACCTTCAGGGGGTATAGCGGCAGTTCTGGCTGGCCGGTCTGACGCGAAAGATGCTGCTGTAAGCGCTGTGCCAGCGGCTCGCCGCGACGCTGGATGCCAATCAGTGCCGATTGAGCGGGCGGCAACAATATCGCCGCTTGGCGCGCCATCGCCTTCAGCACGCCATCGAGTTCATCGCTGTCGTACAAGCGCAACCGCTGACTCGCAAGTTGGGTCGACATTGCCGTCTCCTGTCGAAAGCCGGTGCGGTGGGGGCATCACACCATCAAGGAACCGGCAAGCATCAAAGTCCTGAGCACAGCAAACATGCCGTCCCATTTTGCCAACGTAATCCTGCTCGGCCCGGCCCTGTTGATATTGATCAAGTACGGTGAAATGAAACCCGATCCATGACCCGCATTGGTCCAATGAACGGCGTTACGCGGGGATTTGATATAAATCAACGCCAGGGCGACATCAACAGAGGACGCTGAATCAACGCGGGTGCCTGATCCGGCGCAGGCGTTACGACTAGTCTCAGCAATGGGGCAGCGATGGACGTCGAGTCCCCCTGTATGGAGTCAGATCATGAGCCAATATCAACGCTTGCTACTCATCATCAACCCGGCCCTGCGCCATTCCCCTGCGATAAACCATGCGGCCGCTCTGGCCAAGGCCAGCGGCGCGAGCTTGCATATTGCTGCGCTTGTAAAGCCGTTGGAGAGACTGTCACTGCTTGACGAAGGCGTGCAGGAAAAAGCCCGGGAAAGCTACCTTCAGGACCATCGCGACTGGCTGAAAAACCAGGCAACCAATCTCAATGCGCTGGGGCTCAAAGTGACGACAGAGGTGATGTGGGCCGACGACATGAAGCAAGACATTCTTGATCACGTCTCGGAAATGCAGCCCGACCTGCTGATCAAAGAAGTGCAGCACGAATCAGCGCTCAAACGCGCGTTCTTCACCCCGCTGGATTGGCATTTGTTGCGGCACTGCCCGATACCGGTCTATCTGGTGGGCGGCGGTGGTCATGCCTTGCCGCGCAAGGTCGTGGCGGCGGTTGACGCGTCGGATACGGCGCCTGCGGACAGCGAGCTGAACGAGCGGATCATTCAGCAAGCCACCAACCTGGCGTTGCAGTGCGATGCCGAGCTGCACCTGCTGTATGCCTGCGATCTTTCAGGGGTCTATCTGGCAGACATGGGGGGGCTGGCGCTTCCAGACATCACCAAAGAGTTGCGCACCACCGAGGAACAATCGTTCAGCAAATTGGCCGGTCGGTACGGCGTCCCCTCTGACCGTCGGCATTTTGTTCTCGGACATCCGGTCGCGGCGTTGAGCGATTTTGCCAACGAGCAGCAGGTGGATGTGATCGTGATGGGCCGAGTCCAGTACCACGGCCTGGAGAAGCTGCTGGGCAGCACGACCGAACATATTCTGTACCAGGTGCCTTGCAGTGTTCTGGCGGTGTAGCCGGACAAGGCCATGGTGTAACGAAACGACAGGCGTCATCGCCTGAGGAGGTTTTTCATGAGTCAAAGCCCCTCATTACAAACCACATTGGAGGACCGGGCAGAAGCCGGTCGACGTCTGGTGGAACCGTTGCTCAAATACGCCCATCGACCCGATGTCATCGTCCTCGCCTTGCCCCGTGGCGGCGTTCCGGTCGCCTATGAAGTGGTCAAGGCCCTGGACGTGCGCCTGGACCTGATGCTGGTGCGCAAACTGGGCGTGCCGTCCAACCCCGAGTTCGCCATGGGCGCCATCGCCAGTGGCGGTATCCAGATCCGAAATGAAGAAGCGCTGCGGGCTCACCCGATTTCCCCGGCCGCATTCGACGCCGTGGTCGCGCGTGAAACACGGGAACTGCAGCGGCGGGAGCACCTGTACCGGGGCGCCCGGCCACCCTTGCAGCTCAAGGGGCAGGTGGTGATTCTGGTGGATGACGGCCTGGCGACGGGCGCCTCGATGATGGCGGCGATCCGCGCGGTGCGTATGCAGGCACCTGCTCGTATCGTCGTTGCCGTGCCGGTTGCGCCGCGGGAAACGGTGGACACGCTGAGCTTCGAAGTCGATGAGGTGATCTGCCCACTCATACCTGAATGGATGATGTCGATCGGGTATTGGTACTTGAGTTTCCCCCAGACCTCGGACGAAGAAGTCATTGATTTGTTGCAACGGGCCTGGCAGCGAGAAGCCGCCACAGATTCCGCCTCGCGGGAACCTTTCGATGATTAAGCCTCAATCTCGACAGCTGGAATTGCGAGAGGTTGAGTTATCGGCCGATCTGCGTCTGCCGCTGCAGACTGATGGTCTGGTGATCTTCGTGCACGGTAGCGGCAGTGGCCGTCTGAGCCCACGCAATCAGTTTGTCGCAGAGTCCTTGGCCAGGCGGGGGCTGGCGTCGCTGCTGTTCGACCTGCTCACGGAGCCAGAGCAACGCCTGGACAACCTCACCGGGGAGCTGCGTTTCGATATTGCCTTGCTCGCCAGGCGACTGGTGGACGTCATCGACTGGGTCGGTCGGGACGTGGAGTTGCACTCGCTGCGAATCGGTCTGTTCGGCGCAAGCACCGGTGCTGCGGCGGCGTTGTTGGCGGCGGCCGTGCGCCCGGAGGTGGTGCAGGCGGTGGTCAGCCGCGGAGGGCGCACCGACCTGGCGGGGGCTGCATTGTCGCAGGTGAGGGCACCCACCCTGCAGATCGTAGGCGCCCAGGACCCAGTGGTGCTCGAACTGAATGATCAAAGCAGTCAGGCCTTGCAGTGTGAGCAGCAGCTGGAAATTGTGGCGGGCGCGACTCATCTTTTCGAAGAACCTGGAGCCCTTGAAGAAGTCGCCAGACTCGCTGGCGACTGGTTCGAGAAGTATTTGCACGACCCCGCCTGACAACGCCTGACCGGCCTCACACGCCAAACGGATAGGTTTCGTCTTCCGGTTCGAGTCTCTGGCTTTTCGGCAGCGCCAGTGCTGTCACGGGTTGGGTCTGTTCAATCCAGATCATGGCGTCGAACTGTTCGGCCAGCGTCGCTTCGAAGTAGTGACTGCCACGCTCGGTTTCAGGGCGGTAAATCACCCCGATGGCCCGTTCCAGCAACGGTTTGGACAGCACACGGCGCAGCTCTTTGCGCGTTGGGTCTCGCCAGTCGGTCAATGACGCCGGCACACCCGCCTTGAGGAACTGGTGCTCCCAACTGTCCGGGCGAGAGGGCCGGATGTCCTTGATGAGCATGTCGCCGTCCCAGTCATCGGCTGCGGCCACCTGGCCACGGTCGGTGCTCATGCCGATCAGTACGGCATCGCGCCCATAAGCACTGCGGCACAGCTGACCGATGTTGAACTGACCCTTCCAGCCCATTTCCGTCGCAGCCGCGTTGCCGATATGAGAATTGTGCGCCCAGACCACGGCTTTGGCTTGTGGACCCCGGTGCTCAAGCAGTGCCCGAAGTGTGTCGAACATGTGCCGGTCACGCAGGTTCCATGAGGCGGTCGACCCTCGATAAATCGCACGGTAATACTGTTCCGCCGCCTGCACCACCCGAGCGTTTTGCGCCGCATTGAAGAAGGCCTCGTCGTTCTGGATGAGCCCGGCCAGTTGTTCGGCCAGCATGGCGTCGAGCTGTTCAATCACCGGTTGCTCACAAGGCATCAAGCCGGCACGTTCGACGAAGTGACCATACAACGCGGGATCATCCTGCCAAGGGGTCAGACAGCCGTAGCGCCGCCGGGCCTCGTGGGCCAGCTGTGGGTCGACCCGGTCCAGATAACTCAGCACCTCATGGATGGAGTTGCGCAAGCTGTAGACGTCCAGTCCGCGGAACTCGACGCGACGTTCCGTGGCGAGGGTGTGGTTGTAGAGATGCAGCCAGTGGGCGAATGCTCTCACGTCGGTGTTGCGCCACATCCAGGTCGGGAATCGGCTGAAGATGTGACGTTTCCACGCCGAGTGTGCCAACCCCCGGACATACTGGTCGACATGGCCGGCGTCCGGCCAGTCGGCTTCAACGGCCACAATGTTGAAACCGTGTTGTTCGATCAGCCTTTGGGTGATCGCTGCCCGGGTTCGATAAAAATCACTGGTGCCATGACTGGCCTCACCAATCATCACCACCCGCGCATCCGCATAGCGATCGAACATTTCACCAAAGGCGGATGAGTCCAGCGCCGGCAGAGGCTCAGCGTATTGGCGCAAAAGCGGTGCGATGGCAGCCTGGTCAATGTGCCGAGGTGAGCCATACAGGTTATCCAGCATGTCTTGGGAGGGTGTGTTCATGACCGTCGTCCCCGTAAGGGTGGGTTACCGCCAGCGGTATTGCGCTTGCGCACAACCGCCGGAGATCGATCCGCAGGTCCTCGACACATTGTGTTTAAACGCAAACTTTTGTGTCGATTCATCACCTGTTTGATTATTCCTACGCCTTGCTCCAGATGAACAATTGAGTTTCGTCAATAAAGGGTGCAAAGGCTTGAGAGAAGGTGTCGGGGGCCAGATTCCTCGCCTGGCGGGTCAATAGGCCGCTTATATGAGTCGCCGGATCAAGGTGCTTCAACAGACCCGTTGTTTTACAGGTACAGGCAGTGAATCACCTGACGGGTATCGTAGGGATCGTCGCGCGTCTCGAAGCCCAGTGATCTGGCCAGGTCGCGCATCGGGGCATTGCTGGAGGCGTCGAGCGCATACATCTGGTGAAAACCGTTCTTGCGCGCGGCCGTGATCAAATGTTCCAGCAATAACGTACCCAAACCCAGACGCTTCCATTGATCGGCGACTGTCACCGTACATTCACACTTGTATTCGCCCGTGGCGACATACCGGCTGACGCCGATCTCGATCAATTGGCCATTTTCGTGGACCAATACAATGTATGCCTGGCACTGCTTGTTGCCGGGTTCTTTGCTCTGCATGAGAAAGCGCATGTGCCGGGACTCAGGGCACAGATGTTTGATGAAGCGGTACTCTCGCTCGCGGTCTTTTTCCGTCAGTTGCCGGATCAACACGTGACGACCATCCTTGAGCGCTTCGATCCAGTATTTCCCAGTGACTTTGGAATAGGCTTCAGAGGCCCGATCATTATGGTCTTTGACAGTGAGCATGATGCGTTCCTCCAGCCGTCTTCATAGGTTGGCGCGCAGTGGCAAATCTCGCGATTCACTTCTTTCTACTCCGCTGACTGCGCCTGAATATGATCTGGATCAGATCTCTTGTGACAGTGCACTCAATTGCCTGGATTTGATGTAAATCAAACAGGCATAGGGCGCAACGAGCGCAGTCTTTGAACATGGCCACGCTATGGGCCGGTGTATAGACGAGGTGTGTCATGGCCCACTATCAACGCTTGCTGCTGATCGCCAACCCAAACCTCAAAGAGCCCCCAGCCTTGCTGCGTGCCATCGCCCTGGCCAGGGCCAGTGGAGCCATGCTGGATGTACGAGCCTTTATCGAACCCGCGCCCATGGCGCATGTGTGGGAAGAGAACCGAGACGAGGAGGGGGACCCGCGATATCAGCGCCATTATCTCCACTGGAGGGACCTGACACTTCAGCGTCTCAATGCACAGGGATTGGAGGTGAACGTGCAAGTTGTCTTCACCTGCGATCCACTGCTCGACATCGTGAAGTGTGTAGAAGAGCTCAAGCCCGACCTGGTCATCAAGGATGTCACGGTGGACCCGGTACTTGGACGGGTGTTCGTCACACCTCTGGATTACCATTTGCTGCGCGGGTGTCCCGTTGCGTTGCACCTGGTCAACCAGGTCCATCATGAGTTGCCTCATCAGATCGTCGCCGCTGTGGACCTGTTTGATACGGTCACACAAATCCGTGATGTGAACGATGCCATCATTCAGGCAGCTCATACGCTGGCCGTGCAATGCGACGCATCGCTGCACCTGCTTTATGCCTATGATTTATCGCCTGCATTCAATGGCGATACGCCGCTGATCACCGGCTGCTGGAATGTGGCCTTCATGGATGAGTTGCGAGCGTCCCTTCATCAGGCCTTCAACACCCTGGCTGAGCGCTATGGCATTGCTCCAGAGCGCCGGCATTTTTTCATGGGGCTGCCGATGCCGGTGATCAGTGCATTTGTCGATGATTACCAGGCTGACGTCGTGGTGATGGGCACCTTGCATCGGGTGGGTACTAATCGATTCATCGGCAGCACTATGGAGCGCGCGCTGTATTCGTTGCAGGGCAGCATTCTGGCGGTCAGACAATCAGATTCGTTCGTCGAAGAGAACATGTGATCGCAGCGTTAACGCGCCCCTTGCTTCAGCCTTTTGCACTGTCTAGTCCTGAAATAGGTTTACACCTGGTTCGTCCGGGCACAACCGTGACTTCTATTGTGTCCAGCGCCGAAATTGCGGCGTGCCGGGGACACGAAAGACATTCGAGTCCTAAGCTATACCTCGATGAGCGACAGCTGTTTTACAGCGAGGCCTGCAAATCGCTTTTGAGGAACTCACTTCGATGCTCAGTAAGTGGCTGGACCCTGTTCTGTTGCTGCTCACCGCACTGACGCTGCTGGCCGGCGGCATTGCATATGTTGCGCAAGCACCTGATTGGGCATCGAGGTGCTGGGCCGCCGGAAGTCTGGTGATGGCTGCGGTACTGCTCCTTGAAATCGTCAGGCGCCTGGCCCGGCGCGAGGCCGGTGTCGACCTGATCGCGCTGCTGTCGATCACTGCCGCTCTGGTCTTTGATCAGACACTGGTGGCAGCGGTGATTGCCTTAATGCTGGCGACCGGACGGACCCTGGAGTTTTTCACCAAGCAACGCGCCGACCGTGAGCTTCGTGCGCTCATCGACCGGGCGCCACGTTTTGCCTGGCTGCAGGAGGAGGGCGGCTTGCGCGAGATCCCCGTTGAGCAGGTCCAGCTGAATCAGACATTGCTGGTGCGGCTGGGGGAGGTGATACCGGTCGACGGTCGGTTGCTAAGTCCTGCGGCCATTCTGGACGAATCGGCGCTCAGCGGTGAGTCGTTGCCCGTCACCCGCCGAGAAGGAGAGCAACTGCCCAGCGGCGTTTCCAATGTCGGTGCCCCCATCCTGATAATCGCCACGCGAACGGCCGCGCAGAGTACCTATGCCGGCATAGTGCGGCTGGCCGAGGAGGCACGTCGTTCACGCGCACCTTTCGTGCGCCTGGCCGACCGCTATGCATTGTTCTTCATCCCGCTGACGTTGCTGATTGCCGGATTGGCCTGGCAATTGAGTGGTGATCCTTTGCGAGCGCTGGCGGTACTGGTGGTGGCCACACCTTGCCCTTTGATTCTGGCCGTACCGATTGCCATCATGTCGGGGATTTCCAGGGCAGCGCGGCGCGGGATACTGATCAAGGACGGCGTGACCCTGGAAGCGTTGGCCGGAGTCAAGCAGGTGTTCCTCGACAAGACCGGCACGCTGACCAGCGGCCATGCCCGTCTGCAGTCGATAGAGGTCAACGGACTGGTCGATCCGCAGCGCCTGCTTGGCCTGGCCGCTTCGCTGGCGCAGGCCTCGACGCACCCTGTCTCCCAGGCCATCGTTGAGGCGGCGCATCAGCGTCAATTGCCTCTGAGCGTCCCACAGGAAGTAGAAGAAAGCCCAGGCTCCGGACTTTGTGGGCAAGTCGATGGCGTGCAGGTGCGTTTCGGCTCGTTGTCTTTTGCTCACAAAGACGCCCCTGAAACTGACTGGGTCGCCGCCATGCTGCGCCACATGGATTACCTGGCGTGCAGTGGAAGCTTCATCGACGTGGATGGGCAACTCGCGGGCCTGCTGGTTTTCTCGGACAAGGTTCGGCGCGAAACGCCACAGACTCTGCATCGACTGCGTAATCGGGGCATCGAAAAGATCGTCATGCTCACCGGGGATCGCCTGGAAACCGCCGAGATGATTGCGCTATCTGCCGGGATTGACGAGCTGCGTGCCGGGTTGACCCCTGAGGATAAAGTGCGTGCTGTACAGGAAGGTTGCCTGCGCACCAGCACACTGATGGTCGGTGATGGCATCAACGATGCCCCGGCCCTGGCGGCGGCCACCGTCGGCGTAGCCATGGGGGCCAGCGGTGCCACTGCTTCTGCACAAGCCGCAGGTGTTGTGCTGCTGGTGGATCGGCTGGATCGTCTGGTCGAGGCGCTGGACATTGCCCGACGCACCCGCTACATCGCCCGCCAGGGTGTGCTGGTCGGCATGGGGATGTCGTTGCTGGCCATGGCGGTGGCGGCCCTCGGTTACCTGCCGCCGCTGATTGGCGCCGTGGTGCAGGAGGGTATCGACGTGGTGATTATCCTTAACGCCTTGCGGGCACTGGGGCCGATGTGGGTGCTGAGGAAACGAAAGCTTGCCGCAGAGCATATCGATCGCCTGCAAGATGAACACCAGCAACTCTCCACCGTACTGAGCGATCTGCACCAACTGGCCAATGACTTCGCCCGGCGCCCACTGGCGCAAGCACAGACCGACCTGGTGCAACTGGTCGACAAGCTGCAAACATCACTGGCGCAGCATGAACACGAAGATGAAAACATACTGTACCCGCTGCTGACGCGAAGCATGCCGGGCGAGGACCCGATGTCGGCTATGAGCCACGCTCACCGGGAGATTTTTCGCCTTATCCATTTACTGACGCGCATGAGTAACGACTTCAGTTCCGACCCCGCAACGGCATCTGCTGATGAGATCCAGCATCAGTTGATTCGTCTGGATACCCTCGTGCGACTGCACTTTGATCAGGAGGAGGAACTGTTTCGTTATCTGGATTGGCGCTAGAAAATAAAGTCGCGCGCGTTAGGACTACGACGTGATCGGTCACTACGCGCGCCCGGCCCGGCGTCCGTTTAGCCGTCACTGGTTGAACAGCATCACCCCTGTGGGAGCGAGCCTGCTCGCGAAGGCGGTGTGTCAGAAAACACATGTATTGACTGACACTCCG
>NZ_JASCOM010000479.1:0-2062 GCF_029959925.1 Pseudomonas sp. PS02303 | reverse complement strand
GCGAAGGCGTCTGCTAAAACGCCTTCGCCGGCAAGCCTGGCTCCTACAGGTTCTGGCTTCAGGTATCGATAGTAACCGAGCTCACGCCTTGAGGCCGAACACCTCGGTCAGGTGCTGTTCATAGCGCGCCACATCAGCCTCGATATTCGGACGTTTCATCACATCGACCGCCAGGAAGGTCGGCAAACCGCTCATGCCGAGAAATTCGTTGGCCTTGTGAAACGGGAAGTACACCGCGTCCACGCCTTTGCCTTCGAAGAAGTCGGTCGGGTCGTCAAAGGCTTGCTGCGGTGCGTTCCAGGTCAGCGACAACATGTATTGCTTGCCGTGCACCAAACCGCCGCTGCCGTATTTTTGCGAGGCGTCGGATCGGGTGCGGCCGTCGCTGGCGTAGAGGCTGCCATGGCCTTCAGTGAAGACTTCGTCGATGTACTTCTTCACCGTCCACGGTGCGCCCATCCACCAACCGGGCATTTGATAAATGATCACGTCGGCCCAGAGATATTTGGCGACTTCTTCAGCAACGTCGTAGCCCTCGTCGATGAAGGTGGCTTTTACATCGATGCCGCCGCGATCCAGCACGCTCAACGCGGCGTCATGCAGGGTGGTGTTGTAGCGGCCATCGGAGTGGGCGAACTTTTTACCGCCATTGAGCAACAGGACTTTTTTCATGAGAAATCTCGGAAGGTCAGGAATTCGATGGCGGCAGAGTAACGAGCTGCCTCGCGCGGAATAAGCGCTGAATTCGCAAAATACATTTGACCAATACGCACGAATCAACATTGGATTGTTGCCATAAACTTGCGCCGATTCTGAACTTGAGGAGATTTCTGATGAGTGAACTGCAAGGCTTCATCCTGCACGCCAAGACCCGCCCGGAAAAATCCGACGCCTTCGAAGCGTTTTTCCGCGGCCATGTAGAAGCGAGTCGCGCCGAGCCCGGCTGCATCGAGTACCACATGCTGCGCGACAAACAGGACCCGAGCCTGTTTATCTTCTACGAGATCTGGCAGTCCCAGGCGCACCTCGACGTGCACTCGAACCTGCCGCACATGCAGCAGTTCCGCGACATGCGCATGGAATACCTGGAACGGGATTTTGATATCCGCGCCATCGAGATGCTTAGCCCGTCCTCCGCTACCCGTTGATTAGCAAATGGCCGCCGAGCACACCGAGGCCGATGAAGAACACGCGCTTGAACAGCACGGCGCTGATCCGCTGACGCAGCCATTGGCCGAGCAACATGCCGAGCACTGCCGGGATCAACGCCAGCAACGACGCACTCAGTTCACCACCGCCAAGGGCGCCGCGCCATAACAGGCCGGCGGCCAGGGCGAGGGTCGAGACGGTGAAAGACAGGCCCAGGGCTTGCACCAGTTCATCCTTGCTCAAACCCAGTGCTTGCAGATACGGCACCGCCGGAATCACGAAGACGCCGGTGGCCGAGGTGATGACGCCCGTCACAACTCCACACAGCGGACCAAGCCAGCGTTCGCTCTGCCCCCCCACGCGCAAGGCCGGCAGGAATAGACCGCTCAGTGCATAAAGCATCAGCGCCCCGCCCAACGCCCGCACCATCCACTGACCACCGGCCATGCCGATCCACACCGTGCCTGCCCCGGTACCGATGAAGATCGCCAGGAGCATCGGCCACAACCGTTTGATCAAACCGAGCAAATGCCCACCGAATGCCAGTTGCCAGACATTGGTGAGGGTTGCCGGGATGATCAGCAGCGCGGCAGCCTGTGACGGGGCCATAGCCAGACCGAGCAGGCCCATGGCGATGGTGGGTAATCCGAGGCCGATCACGCCTTTGATCATGCCGGCCAGCAGGAATGTGGCGATCACCAGCAAGGAAAGGGTCAGGCCGAGGTTTTGATAGAACGCAGAGAGAGTATTCATGGGGCCATGGTGAGCCTGGATTGGCGGGTTGAAAATATGCCATATACTGAGGCTGCCTCTTGCCTGACAAGAGGCTGACAACTGCGTCGTTACGACTGACGCCTTCGCGAGCAGGCTCGCCCCCACAGTTAAAACGCATTTCCCAATGTGGGAGCGAGCC
>NZ_JASCOM010000478.1:0-2072 GCF_029959925.1 Pseudomonas sp. PS02303 | reverse complement strand
GCGGTGGATCAGTCGACATCAGTATTGACTGACCCACCGCTATCGCGAGCAGGCTCGCTCCCACAAGGGAATACCTATAACAACAATAAAAGCGTTATTCAGAGGCTGACTGTCATGGCCGCACCTGCCCCCGTTTTGTCCCACGACACCATCATCCAGGACTCCTGGTCCCGTTGCCGCGCGTTCGGCCTCAATCATCAAAGCGCACCGGCGTTCGATCAGTTGCCTGCCGATGGCATTGCCCAGTTGCTGGAAAGCCAGCATTCGCTGGTGCAGACCACGCACCAGGAAGTCCTGCCGTATTACGAAAACATCCTGAGCAATTCCAACTGCCTGATCATGCTCGCCGACAATCAGGGCCAGGTGCTGACGTCCTGGGGCACCCAGCGCTTCATCGAGCCGAGCCTGACCCGCGGCTTTAGCGCCGGGGCCAGCTGGATGGAGCGTTGCAGCGGCACCAACGCCATCGGCACCGCCCTCGCCTGCGAGCAGGCCGTGCATATCGAACACGATGAACACTTCCTGAAAGCCAACCGCTTCATGACCGGTTCCGCCGCGCCGATTTTCGATGCCGAGCGCAAGGTGATCGCGGTGCTGGACGTGTCCAGCGACAGCTACCTGCCGCCGTCCCACACCCTCGGCATGGTCAAGATGATGAGCCAGACCGTGGAAAACCGGCTGATCCTCAACCTCTTTCACGGCCAGCATTTTCAACTGACCTTCAACACCGGGCTGAACAACCTCGACAGCCAATGGGCCGGTTTGCTGATCTTCGATGAAACCGGCCAGGTGCTGTCGGCTAACCGCCGGGCTGACAATCTGCTGGGTATCAGCCTGTCCCGGGTCAGTGTCGAGAGCCTGTTCAAGGTGTCGTTGCTGGAATTGCTGAACCAGCCGGAAGGCCTGCCTTTTGCGTTGCAAGCCTCCGGGCGCAACCGTTTTCAATGCCTGTTGAAGCGGCCGAAACAGGTGTCGATTCAGGCTCGACTGTTTTCTGAGGCCAAGAGCGCGGAACCGCCGGCGACCATGCCCGCCACAATCAGCCTCAGCACCTTGCATTTCGGCGACAGTCGCGTGGAAAAAGCCGTGCGCCAGGCCGAGCGTTTGCTGGAAAAAGATATTCCGCTATTGATCCACGGTGAAACCGGGGTCGGCAAGGAAGTCTTCGTCAAAGCGCTGCATCAGGCCAGTTCGCGAAGTAAACAACCGTTCATTGCCGTCAACTGTGCAGCGATCCCCGCCGAACTGGTGGAGTCCGAGCTGTTTGGCTACGAGAAAGGCGCGTTCACCGGCGCCAATCAGAAAGGCAGCATCGGACTGATCCGCAAGGCTGACAAAGGCACCCTGTTCCTTGATGAAATCGGTGACATGCCATTGCCGACACAAGCTCGCCTTCTAAGGGTCTTGCAGGAACGGTGCGTGCAACCGGTGGGCAGCAGCGAGTTGTTCCCGGTGGACATCCGCATCATTTCCGCGACCAACCGTTCGTTGCGCGAGCAAGTGCAGCTCGGGCGGTTTCGCGAGGACCTTTATTACCGAATCGGCGGTTTGACCCTGGAATTGCCGCCGTTACGGGAACGCACAGACAAACAGGCGCTGTTCAAGCGCTTGTGGGAACAGCATCGCGAGCCATCGCAGTGGGCCGGGTTGAGCCGTGAGGTGATGGAGTTGTTCGGCCGTCATCCGTGGCCGGGGAATTTAAGGCAGGTCAGCAGCGTGATGCAGGTGGCGCTGGCCATGGCCGAAGAACAACCGGTGCGGCCGGAGCATTTGCCGGATGATTTTTTTGTCGATCTGGAGATGGAGCCGGTGGATTCGCCGGAACCGCTGGCGGTGGATTTGAATGATGCCGAGGATTTGAACCGGTTGTTGCAGGCGGCTGGGGGGAATATTTCGCACCTTGCCCGGCGTCTTGGCGTTAGCCGCAATACTCTTTACAAGCGATTGCGCCAGGCTGATTGACGAGTGAGCAGTCGTGGCTGGGGCCGGCTGGAGACCCTTCGCGGGCAAGCCTCGCTCCTACAGGGGCGCGTCGTTCGCCAATATTGTGTACGACGCGACCTTGTAGGAGC
>NZ_JASCOM010000477.1:0-2082 GCF_029959925.1 Pseudomonas sp. PS02303 | reverse complement strand
CGCTCCCACATTGGATCTGTGAACACTTGACCCTGTGGGAGCGAGCCTGCTCGCGATTGGATTTCAGCAGCAGCAAAAAATCCTGATCAGAACCACTCATCCTGCATCGTCAGGCAAACATCATCCCGAGCCTCAAGAATCGCCAGCTCATGGTGGCAACCCGGCACTTCCCAGGTCAGGAAATACCGCGCCGCCTGCAGCTTGCCTTTATAGAAGCTCACATCCGCCGCATTCCCCTTCGCCAACCCTTCCTCGGCGCGAATCGCCTGTTCCAGCCAGCGCCAGCCGATCACCGTGTGCCCGAACACTTTCAGGTACAGCGCCGAGTTCGCCAGGCTGCTGTTGACCTTGCCTTGGCCCAGATCCATCAGCAAACCGATGGTCACCGTTTGCAGGCGCGCGACCAGCTTCTCCAGCGGTTCACGCAACGCAGTCAATGACTCATGTGCCTGCGAGCGTTCGGCAGTGTTGGCAATCAAGCGGATCAGCTGTTTGAGCCCTGCACCACCGTTCTGCGCCAGTTTGCGTCCCAGCAAATCCAGCGACTGAATACCATGCGTGCCTTCGTGGATCGGGTTCAAACGGTTGTCGCGGTAATACTGCTCCACCGGGTATTCGCGGGTGTAGCCGTGGCCGCCGAGAATCTGGATCGCCAGTTCGTTGGCCTTCAGGCAAAACTCCGAGGGCCAGGATTTGACGATGGGTGTCAGCAAATCCAGCAGTTCGTGCGCCTGTTTGCGCTGGTCTTCGGTCTCCAGCGTCGTGGTGTCATCGAACAGTCGCGCCGCATACAACCCAAGGTCGAACGAGCCTTCGACATAGGCTTTCTGCGTCAGCAGCATGCGCTTGACGTCGGCGTGCTGAATGATTGCCACTGGCGCGGTGTTCGGGTCCTTGCTGTCCGGCACGCGACCTTGCGGACGTTCGCGGGCGTACTCCAGGGAATACAGATACCCGGCATAACCGAGCATCACCGCGCCCATGCCGACGCCGATCCGCGCCTCGTTCATCATCTGGAACATGTAGCTCAGACCGTGGTGCGCCTTGCCCACCAGATAGCCGACGCACTCACCGTTATCGCCGAAGTTCAGCGCGGTGGAGGTGGTGCCGCGCCAGCCCATCTTGTGAAACAGGCCTGCTAGCAAGACGTCGTTGCGCTTGCCGAGGCTGCCGTCATCGTTGACCAGGAACTTGGGCACGATAAACAACGAAATCCCTTTCACCCCGGCCGGTGCATCCGGCAGTTTCGCCAGGACCATGTGCACGATGTTCTCCGAGAGCGGGTGATCGCCACCGGAGATGAAAATCTTGTTGCCCTTGAGTCGATAGGTGCCGTCAGACGCAGGCTCGGCGCGTGTACGAATATCCGACAGCGAAGAACCGGCGTGCGGTTCGGTCAGGGCCATGGTGCCGAAGAAGCGACCGTCAATCATCGGTTGCAGGAAACGCTGCTTCTGCTCATCGGTGCCGAAGCTTTCAATCAGGTTCGCCGCGCCCATGGTCAGGAACGGGTACGAGGTCGACGCGGCATTGGCCGATTGGAAATGCGCGAAGCAGGCCTGGGACAGCAGCGTAGGCAGTTGCATGCCGCCGGCGTCGAAGCTGCGCGCGGCGTTGAGGAAACCGGCTTCGAGAAACGCATCCACTGCCGGTTTCACTTCCGGAATCAGAATCGCCTGACCGTTCTCGTAGCGCGGCTCGTTCTCGTCGTTCTTGCGGTTGTGCGGCGCGAAGAATTTCTCGGCGATGCTTCGGGCCGTGCCGATGGCGGCATCGAAGGTTTCGCGGTTGTGCTCGGCGAAACGCTCACGCTGGGTCAGGCCCTCGGCATCGAGGACTTCGTACAGCTCGAAAGCCAGATTGCGGGAACTGAGCAGCGTCTCGGACATGGCGGCCTACCTTTTTTTGGAATGGACCGAGTCTAGGCGTGAGAATAAAAGCTGAACAGGATGATTGATGAGCGTGATGGTGGAGCCGCGCAGCAACTTAGCAGACACCCCAAAACAACTGTAGGAGTGAGCCTGCTCGCGATAGCGGTGTGTCATCCAATAATAGGTCGGATGACAGAGCGCTATCGCGAGC
>NZ_JASCOM010000476.1:0-2094 GCF_029959925.1 Pseudomonas sp. PS02303 | reverse complement strand
CGATAGCGGTCTGCCAGTCACCTCTTCTTTGACTGACACACCCTCATCGCGAGCAGGCTCGCTCCCACATTGGTTTTCTGTGCCTTTCAAAATTTGTGTTCGCTTTAAAGCGCCAACGGATTACCGATGAAACTCTCCCCCCTCGCCCTGACGCTGACCCTGCTGCCGGCCGGCCAACTCCTGGCCGACACCTTCGAACGCGATCAAGCCCTGAAGCTCCCTGAAGTGCTGATCAGCGCCAACCGTCAGGTCGAAGCGCGTAACGACAGCAGCGCCGCCAACACCGTTTTCACCCGCGACGACATCGACCGCCTGCAACCGGGCAGCGTCACGGACTTGCTGAGTCGTGTACCCGGTGTGCAAGTCGTGCAAACCGGCGGGCGCGGCAGTCTTCCGGGGATCTACATTCGCGGCACCCAGTCAGCGCAGAGCCTGGTGCTGGTGGACGGCCAACGCATCGGCAACTCAACCTCCGGCGACAGCAACCTGCAACACATCAACATCGACCAGGTCGAGCGCGTGGAAGTGCTGCGCGGCTCCCGTTCGGTGATTTATGGCAGTGATGCGATTGGCGGCGTGATCCAGATTTTCACTCGCCGTGGTGGCGAACAAGGCCTGCAACCACGTATGCACATGGGGTTTGGCAGCCATCAGACCTGGGAGCGCAGCCTCGGATTATCCGGTGGCGATGAGAAAACCCGCTTCAACCTCGGCGCCAGCCTCGATGAAACCGCCGGGATCAACCGCACCCACGAGTCCTATCCCAGCGACAGCGATCATGACGAATACCGCAACAAATCGGTCAGTCTGAGCCTGAGCCATGCCCTCACCGACGACATCGAAATCGGCGCCAACCTGCTGGATAACCGCGGCAAAAGCGAGTTCGACAATCCATTCGGGCGCTTTGACACGACGACCTTCGAATCGCTCCAGCAGCAGCCTTACAGCGACTTTGCCGTGAGCAGTATCAGCAGTTATGTCGATGCCAGGGTCAACGACATCTGGAAAACCCGCGTCGAATTCGGTGACAGCGAAAACCGCGAGAAGACCCTCGACAAACTCAGCGATGAACGCAGCGTGTTCAACACGTACCGTGATTCGGTGAACTGGCAGAACGACCTGACGCTCAATGAGCGCAACAGCCTGATTCTCGGCGGCGACTGGTACGAAGACCGGATCAACAGCAGCACCCCGTTCGACGAGGACAGCCGTTGGAACCGCGCAGCGTTTATCCAGCATCGCTACCAGGCGGACAGTTTCTCCACGGAACTGGGTCTGCGCCGGGACCAGAACCAGCAGTTTGGCGGCCAGAACAGCTGGAGCGGCACCTTCACCCTGCCGCTGAACCCGGACAACGACGTATTACTGACCTACAGCGAAGGTTTCCGCGCACCGACCTTCAATGACTTGTACTACCCGGATTTCAGCAACCCGAACCTCAAGCCTGAAACCTCGAAAAGCTACGAGCTGCAATGGCGCAGTCAGTTGACCGAGACCAGTCGTCTCGAAACTTCGCTTTATCGCACGGACCTTGAAGACGCGATTATTTTTGGCAGCAACTCACGGCCACAGAACGTGGCTTCGGCTCGGATCAACGGGTTCGAAGCGGCTCTGAAACAAGAACTGTTCGGCTGGCAGAGCAACCTCGGCGTGGCGATCATCGACCCAAGGGATCGCGACAGCGGCCATACCCTGGCCCGTCGTGCGCGGCGCACCTTGAGCCTGGACCTGGATCGTCAGTTCGACCGGTTCGGCCTCGGCGCCAGCTGGCAAGCGGTGAGCAGCAGCTATGACGACTTGAACAATCAACAGCCGTTGGGTGGCTATGCCCTGCTGGGGTTGCGCAGCAGCTGGGAATTGAATCGCGAGGTCAAGCTTGAGCTGAAAGTCGATAACCTGCTGGACAAGGGCTATAGCCGGGCGCTGTACACCCATGATGGCAGTCAGTATGGGTATCGCGAGGAAGGTCGGGCGTGGATGTTTGGGGTGACCTGGACGCCTGGACTCTGAATGTGCGGTGTTCGGGCGGGCCTCTTCGCGGGCAAGCCTCGCTCCTACAAGGATCACCCCGGACCTGTAGGAGCGAGGCTTGCC
>NZ_JASCOM010000475.1:0-2099 GCF_029959925.1 Pseudomonas sp. PS02303 | reverse complement strand
CGTTTTAGCAGACGCCTTCGCCGGCAAGCCTGGCTCCTACAGAGGCCGGCGCTGAATTGATCGATGAGGGGCGTCCGTGAAAGCCAGATCCGATGAGTTGCAGATTTTCGTCTGCGTGATTGAGTGCGGGTCGATTTCCGCGGCGGCCGAACAGGTTGGGCAGACGCCTTCGGCGGTCAGCCGCACGCTGTCGCGGCTGGAGGCCAAGCTCGATACCACGCTGATCAACCGCACCACGCGGCGCATGGACCTGACGGAGGAGGGCAAGTATTTCTTCGAGCACGCCAAGCTGATTCTCGATCAGATGGACGAGCTCGAAGAACGCCTGACCTCACGCCAGCAAACCCCGTCCGGGCGTCTGCGGATCAACGCCGCCTCGCCGTTCATGCTGCACGCCATCGTGCCGTACATCGACGAGTTCCGCCGCCTCTACCCCGACATTCAGCTCGAACTCAACAGCAACGACCTGATCATCGACTTGCTCGAACAAAGCACCGATATCGCCATCCGCATCGGCGCACTGGCCGATTCAACCCTGCACGCACGCTCACTGGGTTGCAGCCCGCTGCACATCCTCGCCAGCCCGGCGTACCTTGAGCAACACGGCACGCCAACGGCGGTTGCAGACCTGGCCGGGCATGCGTTGCTGGGTTTTACCCAGAACGAGGGCCTCAACCAGTGGCCGCTACGGTATGTGCACGGTGATCGCTGGCCGATTCAGGCGTCGATCAGCGCCTCCAGCGGCGAGACGATCCGGCACCTGGCGCTGGAAGGCCAGGGCATTGCCTGTCTGTCGCACTTCATGACGATCGACGACATTCGTGCCGGTCGCTTGCAGGTGCTGCTGGCGGATTTCAACAGCGGCTATCGCCAACCGATCAACGCGGTGTACTACCGCAACTCGCAACTGGCCCTGCGCATTCAATGCTTCCTGGACTTCATTCAGGGCAAGTTGGCGGCTTATGCGAATGCGGACTTCACAGGCTGATTCGTGATCCCTGCGCAAGAGTGATTTGGGTCAGCGGGTCTGTTTCACCACGGGACGGTCCTCGATACTCAATGCATCACTTATTCACGCAGGGAGTTTCTCCATGAACGTATTCGTTACCGGCGCTGCTGGTTTCATCGGCGGCTCCATTGCCACCGGTCTTGTCCGGGCGGGCCATAAAGTCACCGGCCTGGTTCGCAACGCCGACCAAGCCACTGAACTGAGCGCAATCGGTATCATCCCGGTGATCGGCACTCTTGACGACAGCGCACTACTGGCTGAACAGGCCCGCGCCGCCGATGCCGTGATCAACGCTGCCAGCAGCGACCATCGTGGCGCGGTGGAAGCCTTGCTCAATGCGTTGCGCGGCTCCCACAAAGTGTTCCTGCACACCAGTGGTTCGAGCATCGTCGGCGATGCCTCCGGCGGTAAAGCCAGTGACGTCATCTACTTCGAAGACAACCTGCCGGAACCGACCGTCGACAAGGCTGCCCGCGTGGCCATCGACAACCTGATCCTCGCCGCGGCGAAAGACGGCGTGAACTCGGCCGTGATCTGCAACACCCTGATTTACGGCCACAGCCTGGGCGTCAATCGCGACAGCGTACAATTGCCGCGCTTGCTCAAACAGGCGCGTAAAAGCGGTGTGGTCCGACATGTCGGCACGGGTCAGAACATCTGGTCCAACGTACACATCGAAGACGTGGTGTCCCTGTATCTGCTGGCACTGACCAAAAACGTACCAGGCACGTTCTACTTCGTCGAAAGCGGTGAAGCGTCCTTCATCGACATGACCACGGCCATGGCTGAAGCGCTGAAACTGGGCAAGGCGCAAGACTGGCCGTTGAAAGACGCCGAAGCCGAATGGGGTTATGAAATGGCCAACTATGGCCTGGGCTCCAACAGCCGGGTGCGCGGCAAGCATGCGCGTGAATTGCTGGGCTGGGAGCCGAAACGGACGTCGGTGGTTGAATGGATTCGGGACGAGATGGTTTGAGTTCGCTTTAGGCCGCGTCGCTGCAATCGCGAGCAGGCTCGCTCCCACAGTTTGATCTTCATTGGACACAGATTTTGTGTGTAACGGACATCCACTGTGGGAGCGAGCCTGCTC
>NZ_JASCOM010000474.1:0-2104 GCF_029959925.1 Pseudomonas sp. PS02303 | reverse complement strand
CGCGAACGCGGCGTATCAGTCGACACAAATGTCGAGTGTGACAGGCTGTTCGCGAGCAAGCTTCGCTCCTACAGGGGGGCGGTGCTTAGGCGGGGGCGTCGAGGTTCAGGTGCAGGTTGTCGATCAACCGTGTGGTGCCCAGGAACGCCGCAACCAATATCACCAGGTCCCGATCTTCCGGAGTCGCTGGGCGCAAGGTTTGCGCGTGACGAATCTCCAGGTAATCGGGGCGCAACCCGGCTGCTTCAAGCTGCTTGATCTGTGCGTCGATCAGCGCCGGGAAATCCCGCTCGCCCTGTTTGATCGCCTCGGCAATCTGGCACAGGCCGCGATACACCACCGGCGCAATGGCGCGCTGCTCTTCGCTGAGGAAACCATTGCGCGACGACAGCGCCAGGCCATCGGCCGCCCGAACGGTCGGTTCGCCAATGATCTGCACTGGCATGTTCAGGTCATGGACCAGGGATTTGATCACCGCCAGTTGCTGGAAATCTTTCTGGCCGAAGACCGCCAGGTCCGGCTGGACCATGTTGAACAGCTTGCTGACGACCGTCGCGACACCTTCGAAATGCCCGGGACGGCTGGCGCCGCACAGGCCTTCGGAGAGTTGCGGGACGCTGACGCGGGTCTGGCCGGCCATGCCATCGGGGTACATTTCTTCGACGGTGGGCGCGAACAGCAAGTGGCAACCGGCCTGGAGCAGTTTCTCCTGGTCAGCCGCCAGGGTCCGCGGGTACTTGTCGAGGTCTTCGCCGGCGCCGAACTGCAGCGGGTTGACGAAAATGCTGGCGACTACGAAATCCGCCCGTTGGGTCGCTTTGGTGATCAGCGCGACATGACCGCTGTGCAGGTTGCCCATGGTCGGCACGAAGCCGATGCGCTTGCCTTCGCTGCGGGCACGGGCCACGGCGGCCCGGAGTTCGCGTACTGTTTTTACGGTGTTCATGCAGAGAATCCGTGTTCGATCCCAGGGAAAGAGGCGGCTTTGACTTCACTGACGTAGGCGCTCAGAGCTGCGTGAATGCTGGTCTGGCCGTTCATGAAGTTCTTTACGAATTTAGGTACGCGACCGGTAATGGACAGGCCGAGCATGTCGTGCAGGACCAGGACCTGGCCATCGGTGTCACTGCCGGCACCGATGCCGATCACCGGAATGCCCACTGCCTGGGTAATTTCCTGGGCCAATTCGCTCGGTACGCACTCAAGCAACAGCATGGCGGCACCGGCCTGTTCCAGCGCGATGGCGTCGGCGCGCATCTGTCGCGCCTGGTTCTCGCTGCGGCCCTGGACTTTGTAACCGCCCAGCATGTTCACCGATTGCGGTGTCAGGCCCATGTGCGCGCACACAGGGATGCCTCGTTCGGCCAGCAGGCGGATCGAGTCGGCGAGCCACAATGCGCCTTCAACCTTGACCATGTGCGCACCGGCCTGCATCAACAGGGCGCTGTTGCTCATGGCTTGTTCGGTGGTGGCGTAGGCCATGAACGGCAGGTCGGCGAGGATCAGAGCATCGGCGTTGCCGCGTTTGACGGCTGCCACGTGGTAAGCCATTTCCGCGGTGGTCACCGGCAGGGTGCTGTCGTGACCTTGCAAAACCATGCCGAGGGAGTCGCCCACCAGCAGCACTTCGACGCCAGCCTGATTGCAGGCGTGGGCGAAGGTCGCGTCATAGCAGGTCAGCATGGTGATTTTTTCACCTTTTTGCTTCAAACCTTGCAGAGTGGTCAGGGTGATGGCTGGCATGAAAAGTTCCTCATTCAGGCGCTTGGAAACTACTGCGAGTAACGCGCGTGATTCTTCGTTAAATACAGGCGCACGCTCTGATGTCGTGCTTTTAAGGCCTGGATTGCGCCCTTCAACGCCGTGTTGGCGGCAGCGGGACGCCTATAGTCGTGAGGAGAACTCGGGAAGTCAATTGCATGTGTTACCGCGTTGTTACGCGGGGGGTGTTACCGGGGTAACTGATGCGATTCAGCAGCGGATTCTATGTTCAACACAAAAACCAATGTGGGAGTGAGCCTGCTCGCGATTGCGTCCTGACAGTCAACATCTTCGGTGAATGTTAAGTCGCTATCGCGAGCAGGCTCACTCCCACAGGGGATTT
>NZ_JASCOM010000473.1:0-2122 GCF_029959925.1 Pseudomonas sp. PS02303 | reverse complement strand
GGCTGGCTCCCACAGTGATCCTGTGCACGCGGATCCATTGTGGGAGCCAGCCTGCTGGCGATGAGGCCCGCAAGAACAACGCCTGTTCATGGCTCAAACCATCGCCGCAAAATTCAGCCTGAACTGCTGCGGCGTCACTCCCAATCGGCGACTGAACACCGTGCGCATGTGCTGGGCATCGCGAAACCCGCATTGATACGCCACCGTTTTGAGCGGTGAATGGGTGCTTTCAAGCAGCACCCGCGCCGCGTCCACCCTCGCCCGCTCGACGAATTCCGCCGGAGTGATTTTCGCCTCCTTGGCGAACACCCGGGAAAAGTTGCGGGCACTCATGTTGGCCGCGTTCGCCAGATCGGCAATGGTCAGGTCGCCGGTCAGGTTGGCCAGGACGTAGAGTTGCACCAGTGCCACCGCCGACGTCGGTTCGGCGTGGGGTGTGAGGAACGGGCTGAACTGTGATTGCCCGCCCGAGCGTTGGGTGAACACCACCAGCCGCTTGGCCACGCTCAATGCCACTTCCGGTCCGTGGTCCCGGGCCAACAGGTACAACGACAAATCAATCCCCGCCGTGACGCCGGCCGAGGTGAAAAGCTTACCATCCTGAACGTAGAGGCGATCGGCATCGACCTGAGTCGATGGACACGCTGTCGCCAACGCCGCGGCATCATCCCAATGGGTGGTGACGGTCCGTCCTTCGAGCAATCCGGCCCGGGCCAGCATGAACGCGCCGTTGCAGATCGAACCAAATCGTTGCGCCCGCGCACAGGCATCGCGCAACCAGCCATCGAAGGCCGCGCCAAAATCCAGGAACGGCAATTGCGGCCCGCCGGCCACCAGCAGCAAGTCATAAGCCTCCAGCGCTTCGCTGAAATGCCGATGGGCATTGAGCGACAAACCGTTGGAGCACGCCATCATCCCGTGCTCGACGCCGATAACCTCTAGCCGGTAATGGTCATGCGGTTCGAGGAAACGATTGGCTTCGCAAAACACATCCATGGGACCGGTGACGTCCAACGACTGGACGCCAGCGAACACTACGATGGCAACGGTTTTACTCATGGTTGGATTGCCTCTACGGGTCACACTTACCTGTGGCGAGGGAGCTTACTCCCGCTGGAGTGCGCAGCACTCCCATTCCTGTCACTACTGTTTGCCTGGTGTAATTGAGTTGCAGGTTTTGGGACCGCTTCGCAGCCCAGCGGGAGCAAGCTCCCTCGCCACAAAGCGTATTCGCCGGTACCAAACTTAGCCAACCCGGGCGCAACAAGCGAGGTTGGCGCGATTTGCATGTTCATTGGCCGGGATCGCAGCCATGGATCGATTGTCCGGTTTTGGAGGCCGGAACAGACTTGTTCCATCAACGCCGCCACGGCGTTCCCCACGAGGAAAGCACCATGAGCAGCATCATTGCCGGTATCAAAATCCCCGACAGCGCGTTGGCCAAGGCCACCACCGAATACATTCGCGACGCCGAGTCCGATTTGCTTTACCACCATTCGCGCCGGGTGTTTCTGTTCGGCGCCTTGAGCGGTGAGCGCAAGCAGTTGGCCTACGATCCAGAGATGCTCTACGTCGGCGCCATGTTCCATGACCTGGGCCTGGTGGACGGTTATCGCACGGACAACGAGCGCTTCGAAGTCGATAGCGCCAACGCCGCCAAAGCGTTCCTCAAGCCGTATGGGTTGTCGGATGGCGATATCGAGCAGGTGTGGCTTTCGATTGCCCTGCACACCACGCCGGGCGTACCGCAACACTTGCGGCCTAACGTGGCATTGGTCACGGCCGGTGTGGAAATGGATGTGCTGGGTATCGATTACGCCGCGTTTCCCACCGTGCAGCGTGAGGAAGTGGTGCATGCGCACCCACGAGGCGAGGGGTTCAAGGAATGCATCCTGTGTGCGTTCGCCAATGGCTTCAAACACAAGCCGGATACCACGTTCGGCACGGTGAACGCAGATGTCCTGGTGGACAGCGAGCCGGGGTTCAAGCCGATGAACTTCGTCGAGATCATCCGCAAGTCTCCCTGGATGTCCTAAAACAACTGTGGGAGCGAGCCTGCTCGCGAATGCGGTGTGTCAGTCGACATCTCTATCAACTGACACGACCTCATCGCGAGCAGGCT
>NZ_JASCOM010000472.1:0-2179 GCF_029959925.1 Pseudomonas sp. PS02303 | reverse complement strand
CGATAGCGGACTTTCAGTCAATAATTGCGTGACTGACACACTGCAATCGCGAGCAGGCTCGCTCCCACAGGGATTGGGGATGTCCCGAACAACCGGAACCAGACACAAGAAAAAGACCGTGCCGACATGTCAGAACCGACCTTACTGAACAACGAAATCCGCGACTGGCTGATGGACTGCGGCCTGTTCGATCAATTGCTGCCGGCAGACTTCGCCGCGGCCTCCGGCTACTTCAGCATCAGCACCATCGCCGAAGGCGAAGAGATTTTCCATGAGGGTGATGCCGGCAGTTTCATGTGCATCATCCATACCGGCCAGGTGTCGGTGCAGAAGACCAACGGCGACGGGCAGCTGGTGACCATGGCCACCCTGCGCAGCGGTCGCTCGTTCGGCGAAATGGCGGTGCTTGATGGCGAACGCCGGTCGGCCAGTTGCGTGGCCGCCAGCAACTGCCAACTGCTGAACCTGGGTAAAGACTCTCTGGAAAAAATGATCAACGAGGCGCCGAAAATCGCCGCCAAGATCATCCGCGCCCTCGCCGTCGCCCTTTCCAAACGCTTGCGCATGGCCGACGGGCAACTGCTCTCGCAGCAGGTTTAACCGCCTGGGGTTTTGGTTTTCGTGCTGTTCGGCTCAATCCCCGGCACCGGTTGATCCTTGGTCGGCGGACTGGGCATCTCGATCGGCACCAGCGGTGGGCCGCCACTGCCAGGCCCGGCCTTGGGCAAGGTGGTCGGGGTGATGGGCGGATACGGCGTCGGGGTCGCCGTGCCGGGCGAACCGGGCATCGGCGCAGGGCTTGCTGGAATGGTTTGCAACTGCTGGGCCTGCACTGCACTTATCGAGAGCGCGGCCAAGGCAATGACCGTTAGAATGGTGCGCTTCATCAATGGCTCCGTTGGCCTTGTTGTCATTGGCAGGCTACTCCCAACTGCCTCTGTTTGCCTTCCCCAAATTTGAGATTTCCATGAAACGTTTCGTTCTGCTCGACACCGCCCCTATCCCTGAAAACGGCGGCGCCTTGTGCCTGTTCGAGTATGGCGAGGATTTCGTCATCAAGATCCAGGGCGGCGACGGCGGGCAATTGATGAACACCCGCATGCACGGCTCAGAAGATGCCCTGGCCGAGATCCCGTGTCGCAAAGTGGCCGGCCGGCCGAACTCGCGAGTGCTGATCGGCGGCCTCGGCATGGGTTTTACCCTCGCTTCGGCCCTCAAGCATTTGGGCAAGACCGCTGAAGTGGTGGTCGCCGAGCTGGTGCCTGGCGTGGTGGAATGGAATCGCGGGCCGTTGGGCGAGAAAGCCGGCAATCCGCTGCTCGACCCGCGCACCGTGATTCGCCTGGAAGACGTGGCCAAAGTCCTGCAAGCCGAGCCGCAAGGTTTCGATGCGATCATGCTCGACGTCGACAACGGCCCCGAAGGCCTGACCCAACGGGCCAACAGCTGGCTTTACTCCGCCGGTGGCCTGAGCGCCTGCGCCAAGGCCCTGCGGCCCAAAGGCGTGCTGGCAGTGTGGTCGGCCAGCGCCGACAAGCAGTTTTCCGACAAGCTGAAGAAGGCCGGTTTCAAGGCCGAAGAAGTCCAGGTCTTCGCCCACGGCAACAAAGGCACCCGCCACACCATCTGGATTGCCGAGAAGCTCAAGGGCTGAGCTAAACTCACGCCATAACCGTCATTAGTCTTTTACAAAGGTGAACCCATGAGTTCGTCAACGCCGACCAATACCTCGAAGCTGGATCGCATCCTCGCCGACAACCAGCGCGACAAGGAAATGGGTTACCGCGACAAAGCCCTGAAGATGTACCCGCACGTGTGCGGCCGCTGCGCCCGCGAGTTCTCCGGCAAACGCCTGAGCGAGTTGACCGTGCACCACCGCGACCACAACCACGACAACAACCCGCAGGACGGCTCGAACTGGGAATTGTTGTGCCTGTATTGCCACGACAACGAACACTCGCGGTATACCGACCAGCAGTATTTTCACGAAGGCTCGCTGAGCACGCCGAAAATCGCCAAGGCGACGCATAACCCGTTTGCGGCGTTGGCGGGGCTGATGAAAAAAGACGACTGAAGACTTTCATTCGCTGGACAGGCCTCTTCGCGGGCAAGCCTCGCTCCTACGGATATATGTCGTTCACCCAATTGTGATCGACTCTGTCCCTGTAGGAGCGAGGCT
>NZ_JASCOM010000471.1:0-2194 GCF_029959925.1 Pseudomonas sp. PS02303 | reverse complement strand
CGATAGCGGTTTTTCATTCAACATCGATGTTGAATGATCCACCGCCATCGCGAGCAGGCTCACTCCTACCGTTGTTTTGTGTCTGGCTTGAACCCTTTCGCTACTCGGCGCATCTTTATTACTTGTCGCAAAACAAGAATAAGGAACCGTCATGTTCGATATCAGCACGTTCCCCAAAGCCGATGCCGTCCGCCGGGCTGCACACTTGAGTCAAGACGACTACCACCGCCTCTACCGTCAATCCATCGAGCACCCCAGTGAGTTCTGGGCCGAGCAGGCCACCCGCTTTCTCGACTGGAGCACGCCTTGGGACACCGTCCAGCGCTATAACCTGAAGACCGGCGAGGCCAGCTGGTTTGCCGGTGGCAAGTTGAACGTCAGTTACAACTGCATCGACCGTCACCTGGAAAAACGCGGCGATCAGATCGCCATCCTCTGGGAAGGCGACGACCCCGCCGAATCCGCGCAGATCACCTACAAGAAACTCCATCACAACGTCTGTCGCCTGGCCAACGTGCTCAAAAGCCGTGGCGTGAAAAAGGGTGACCGCGTGTGCATCTACATGCCGATGATTCCCGAAGCGGCCTACGCCATGCTCGCCTGTACGCGGATTGGCGCGGTGCATTCGGTGGTGTTCGGCGGCTTCTCTCCAGACTCTGTGCGCGACCGGATTCTCGACGCCGACTGCCGCACGGTGATCACCGCCGATGAAGGCGTGCGCGGCGGCAAATTCGTGCCGCTCAAGCAGAAGGTCGACGAGGCGCTGCAAAGTTGCCCGAACGTCAGCACCGTCATCGTCGTCGAGCGCACCCAAGGCAAAGTGGACTGGGTTGAAGGTCGCGATCTCTGGTATCACCAGGCGCTACGCGACGTCAGCGACGATTGCCCGCCAGAGCCCATGGACGCCGAAGACCCGCTGTTCATCCTCTACACCTCCGGCAGCACCGGCAAACCCAAAGGCGTACTGCACACCACTGGCGGCTATCTGCTGCAAGCGGCGATGACCTTCAAGTACGTGCTCGACTACCGCGATGGTGAAGTCTTCTGGTGCACCGCCGACGTCGGCTGGGTCACCGGCCACAGTTACATCGTCTATGGCCCGCTGGCCAACGGCGCGACCACGCTGATCTTCGAAGGCGTGCCAAGTTACCCGAACAGTTCGCGCTTCTGGCAGGTGATCGACAAACACCACGTCAACATTTTCTACACCGCCCCGACTGCGCTGCGCTCGCTGATGCGTGAAGGCCCAGAGCCGTTGAAGGACACTTCTCGCCAGAGCCTCAGATTACTCGGCAGCGTCGGTGAGCCGATCAACCCGGAGGCGTGGGACTGGTACTTCAACGTCGTCGGCGAACAGCGGTGTCCGATCGTCGACACCTGGTGGCAGACCGAAACCGGCGGCATCATGCTCAGCCCGCTGGTCAGCGCGCAACGGATCAAGCCCGGCTGCGCCACCCAACCGATGTTCGGCGTGCAACCGGTGCTGCTGGATGAAACGGGCAAGGAAATCAAAGGCGCCGGCAGCGGCGTGCTGGCGATCAAATCCAGCTGGCCGGCGCAGATCCGCAGCGTCTATGGCGACCCGCAACGGATGGTCGACACCTACTTCAAGCCCTACCCCGGCTACTACTTCACCGGCGACGGCGCGCGGCGTGATGAGGATGGCGATTACTGGATCACCGGGCGCATCGACGACGTGATCAACGTCTCCGGGCACCGCATCGGCACTGCCGAGGTAGAAAGCGCGCTGGTGCTGCACGACAGCATCGCCGAGGCCGCCGTGGTCGGTTATCCCCACGACCTCAAGGGCCAGGGCATCTATGCCTTCGTCACGCCCATGAACGGCACCGAGGCCAATGACGAGCTGAAGAAGGAATTGCTGGCTCACGTCAGCAAGGAGATTGGCAGTTTCGCCAAACCGGACTTGATCCAATGGGCCCCGGCCTTGCCGAAAACCCGTTCGGGCAAGATCATGCGGCGCATCCTGCGCAAGATCGCGTGCAACGAACTGGACAGTCTGGGGGACACCTCGACACTGGCCGATCCAAGCGTGGTGCAGGGGCTGATCGACAAACGTCTGAACCAGTAACGCACCTGACAGCATCGCGAGCAGGCTCGCTCCCACATTGGCTTTGTGCGAAACGCAAAACGCTCAGCCAACAATTAGCTCTGTGGGAGCGAGCCTGCTCGCGAT
>NZ_JASCOM010000470.1:0-2248 GCF_029959925.1 Pseudomonas sp. PS02303 | reverse complement strand
AGCAGGCTCGCTCCCACAATGGATTGGCGTCGTACACATTTTTTGTGTCCGACAGAAAACCCTGTGGGAGCGAGCCTGCTCGCGATGGGCGCAACTCGGTCTCTCAAGTGCATCTGCCGCCTATACTCCCCGCCAGCAAAGACTTGCCGCCCCAACCAACAAACCGTGCCCGAGGTTCCCATGCATCCCCCCATTCTCAACCTGAATCAGGTCGAACTCGAACCGTTGCCCGAAGCCCTGGCGCCCACCGGTGATACCGCCGGCCGCTACCAACAGAGAATGGCCCGTGTCGGACAGCAGTTGGGGTCGCAAAAGCTCGGTTATCGGTTATACGTGCTGGAACCAGGCATGCGTGGCAGCCCGTTTCACAGCCATCGGGTCAACGAGGAGATGTTTTACGTCGTGGCCGGGGAAGGGGAGGTGCGCCTCGGTGCCGAACGGTTTCCGATCCGCGCCGGCGACGTGATCGCCTGCCCGCCGGGCGGTCCTGAAGCGGCGCACCAGATCATCAACACCAGCAAGGGCGAACTGCGCTACCTGGCGGTCAGCACCCAGCAATCGCCGGAGATTTGCGAGTACCCGGATTCCGGCAAATACGTGGTGATGGACCACTTCAAGGTCGACGCCGAAGGTAATCCCTCAGGCTTCGTCGCCATCGCCCGGCCGGGCGATGGCGTGGATTACTGGGACGGCGAGTAGCACTCCCTTTAGTAGGCGCGAGGCTTGCCCGCGAAGGCGATTTTCAGTTCGACGATAGTGTTGAATCGCTTTCGCGGGCAAGCTCCTACAAATCACAACGTTGGTTATTCGAGGCGCGCCAGGCGCTCTTCGAGTGCGGCAATCCGCGCTTCGAGCTCTTCGATTCGTTCAACCGACACACCGCTACCGGCACTGCGTTCGGCCGGGTTTTGCCGGGCGGCGAGGATGACTTCGATATCCGCCGGATCCCCCAGCGCATGCATATAGCGGTCTTCCCGCTGGCCGGCCTGACGCGGAATCAGCAGTGCCAATCCGCGAGCAATCAGACGTTCCAGTTGGTGCACAACCTGCTCGGCATCTTCAAACTCATGCATGCGTGCGCTGCGGGTCAGCAGTTCATTGACCGTCTGCGGACCGCGCAAAAACAACAGCCCCGTCAGAATCACCTGGGCCGGCACCAGTTCCAGCGCCTTGTCGACCTTATGTTCCCAGCGATCGGCACGGCTGCCCATCACCAGTTTGGTAAACCCGCGGCCTTCAAGGGCGCGCAGGCTCTGGCCGACCTGACCCTGAGTGAGGTTCATCACCGGTTCGCGACTGGTTTTCTGGTTGCAGGCAATCACCAGCGCATTGAGGGTCAGCGGATAGGTTTCCGGGCTGGTGGCCTGCTTCTCGATCAACGAGCCCAGAATGCGGATTTCCGTGCTGTTGAGGCGCGGCTCGTCGAAGGTCGTTTCTTGCTCAGTGCTCATCGCGCTTTTCCCTATGCAATCGAAGCATGCAGTCGAAGCCGCCTAGCCTAATCCTTGCTGGATAAAAGACAAGCCGCAGGAGGGGCGGGCATGGCTATAATCGGCCCACGTTTTCCTCCTGTCACCACACGAGACTGTCATGACTATTTCCCTGTATGCCGCTTCCGTTCCTGTTTTCAAACAAATGCTCAACGCCCTGAGCGACGTTCTGAACAAGGCCGAAGCCCACGCCACCGCCAAGAACATCGACCCGAACGCATTCCTGCAAGCCCGCCTGTACCCGGACATGTTCCCGCTGGTGCGTCAGGTGCAGATCGCCGTTGATTTCGCCAAAGGCGTGTCTTCGCGCCTGGCCGAGATCGAAGTGCCGAAGTACGACGACACCGAAACCACCTTCGCTGAACTGCAAGCCCTGATCACCAAGGTTCTGGCCTACATCGGCGAGATCAAGCCAGAGCAGATCGACGGCAAGGAAGGCATCGAGATCGTGACGCGTCCAGGCACGCCGAAAGAGAAGCGCTTCAGTGGCCAGGCTTACCTGCTGACCTACGGCCTGCCGCAGTTCTTCTTCCACGTCACCACCGCTTACGCACTGCTGCGTCACAACGGTGTGGAAGTGGGCAAGCGCGATTACATGGGCGCGTTCTAAACCGCCCGCGCACAAAAAAGCCCCCGCAGCCTGACGTTGCGGGGGCTTTTTCATGGGTAAGTATTATTCAACGATGCCGCAGATCCTGTGGGAGCGAGCCTGCTCGCGAAGGCGGTACATCAGCCAACATCATCGTTAAGTGTTGGTC
>NZ_JASCOM010000046.1:0-35327 GCF_029959925.1 Pseudomonas sp. PS02303 | reverse complement strand
TTTCGGGTAAGAGCTTCGTTGGCGCATGGAAATCCTGACGTTAAGGGCGATCGCGTCCGCTTAAAAATACGCGGACACCATCGCCCTTAATGCTGGAGTTCGGAAGGTGTGTTGGCTGGACGCTTACCCTACAACACATGGCAGTAAATGCGCGAATAGGCGTTTCGTGGTACGCAACTTCAGATCATATGGTTCTGAGGCTTGCGCCTAAACGGCGCGATTAGCTGCGCACGATAGCCTGTTGGAAAGTCTCGCTCTTTTAGCCCTACCTGCGCATCACCGAGCTTGTTTGCTGCGTCATAGAAGGTTCCAAATAGGTGATCCCAAATAAGTAAAAACTCTCCGAAGTTGACCTGGGCATCTTCGAACTCTCGCTTATGGTGCCAGCGATGTGTCTCGGCGACTCCAATCACGTTGCGTAACCAGCCCAACGAGTAGTCCAGGTTCGAATGCTGGAAGGCTAAATGAACGGTCAAGATGCTGAACCAAGTCGCGATAACGGCCGACGGCGCACCTGAGGCGAGCAGAACCACCAGCCCCGGTCCGGCCATTAGCGCCGCATGCAGCGGATGTCTGCGCTCCCCATTCATCCAATAAAGGCGATCAGCGCTGTGATGAATCATGTGCATACGCCACAGCCAATGCACCCGATGGCTGATGCGATGCATGACATACAGGCTTAAATCGAGGACGGTTGCGACCAGAACCAGCTGTAACCAGAGGGGACTCTCGCTGGGAAAAAGGCGAACTGATGCCGGCACCGCATCGCCAAGCTTGGCGAGGACTTCAGCAGTGAACTGAATGACAGAAAGGTTGACCAGCATATGCAATAAATCGGTCGAGGTGTCTTGATGATCTTCGAGCCAGGATTGACGAAAGGGTTGGAATTGCTCCAGCGCGGCGATCGTGAACAAGCTCACAATAGCGATCAGGAGTGTTGTGGGCCATGGCGGAATCCCGGTGTAAAGCGCCCAAACCATGAACGCAGCGGTGCCACCAAATATGAGCGGATAGCTCATCCAACGTATGACGTATCGGAAAATAATGATCATCGCTCACCTCCTTTTAGGAAGCGAAGACGATAAGTCACAGGCTGGCGTTTGGATTGAACGAAAGAGCTACAATCGAATGATGAATATCCTCGCTTGACCTTATAGCGGCTAGAAGGTTTGTAATCGACAGGATCAAGTGTATTTAGAGGAGCGGCCCCATGAGTTCGTGTGACAAATCCTGTGGCTGTGGCCCGGCTTCAGCAGGCCCAGAAGCAGCAGCTAAGCCATTAAATGAAGGGACATGGATCAGCAAATTTTCAGTACCAAAAATGGACTGTCCTTCCGAAGAACGGATGATCAGACTCGCGCTGAATGGCTTGCAGGAAATAGCTTCACTTTCTTTTGACCTATCCGGTAGACAGGTGAGTGTTTTTCACGAAGGGGCCGTAGAGCAGATCGCTACCAAGTTGGAGTCACTTGGCTTGGGGGCAAGGCTATTAGATACGCAGCCCATCAGCCCAGAGTCCGTATCAGCCAACAGTGCCAATGAAGAGCAAAACGCTTCAAAGGAAGCCAGCACATTAAAAATATTGCTCGGCATCAATGGTGCAATGTTTCTCGCCGAAATGAGTGCTGGCCTGATTGCCCAATCGACGGGGCTGATTGCCGACTCGCTGGACATGTTTGCTGATGCGGCCGTTTACGGGCTGGCCCTCTTTGCGGTCGGCCGCAGCGCGGGAATGCAAGTACGTGCAGCACACCTGGCAGGTATGTTTCAGATCATTCTAGCTTTGGGTGTGCTTTTGGAAGTTGCTCGACGCTTTCTCTATGGCAGTGAACCTGAATCGATGCTGATGATGGGGATAGGCGCCGTCGCGCTGGTGGCAAACGTCACTTGCCTGTGGCTGATCTACAGCCACCGCGAAGGAGGAGCACACATGAAAGCGAGTTGGATTTTCTCAGCCAACGATGTGATTGCGAACGTTGGCGTAATCGCTGCAGGAGCATTGGTCGCTTGGACAGGGTCTCCGTACCCAGACTTGGTGATTGGTACGGTCGTTGGCCTGATCGTTTTGAACGGCGCACGTCGAATCCTGGCTCTAAAAGCTTAACTATTCCAATCGGCGAGCGGCCTGTAGCTAAGGCCGCAAGCCTCTAACCTAGTCGCTTAATGCAAGCTCACTTCGGCGAGCGCCGATGAGGGATCTATACCCAACAGCGAGCGAAAGGTTCTGGAAAAGTGGGCTGAGTCGGAGAAGCCTGACGCGTGCGCAGCGGTGGTTATAGGTTCTCCGGATGCCAGATGTCGAACAGCTTGGGTCAGTCGTAGCCATTTAGCATAGCTACGCAGCGGCAAACCGGTTTGTTCCACGAACCAATGCGAGAATCGAGTTGGGGACAGGTGTACCAGTGCTGCCAACTCTTCACGTCGTACCATGCCCTGGTAAATGGCCGTGCTGACTATTGCCAGGCGAGGATCGGCGACTGGAGGTGCATCGGTTATCTGTAGGGCTTTTCGCACTGCGGACCGAGTGTCTCCCGCGCCTGCCTTCAAGGAGTCAGCAATTAGTGCGGCGTCAGCCGGGGCGATATTGATCGGAATCGGCGTCATGGTCTTCGGCAAAACCTGGCCCTCTTCTGCCAAGACGTCCAAGTAGATTGAAACGATGAGGGCTCCGCTGATTCGATGCCGAACACCGGCTGGAATAAACACTGCAAACTCGGTGTGCTGACGCGGCAGGCATTCCACTGTTACAGGCACGTCGATACCTATAGCTATTTGGTGAGCCTGATGCTGATGCCAATCTTGATGACCAGCATGCCCAGCAAAAACCGCTAACCCAGGCGTTAGCCATGCGCGACCAGACCACCTTAGGACACGTACTGGAAGGTGGCGCTCCATCGTCAACGTTTGCTTGGCGACGCGGGGCTAATCACGCTTATGACCAATAAAAACGATGCGCCGCTGACAATACATATATCTGCGAGATTAAACGCGGGCCAGTGCCAGCCTTGATAGTGAAAATCCAGATAGTCCACGACAAAGCCTCGCAAAGAACGGTCGATAAGATTGCCAACAGCCCCACCCAAAACGAGACAATAGCCCAAGGCTTCGCTCCAGTGACGTTCCCGTTGAAGGATCGCGACGAGCGTCAATGCTACGGCTAGCGCAACAACAACGAAAAGGTAACGCTGCCAGCCTCCAGCGTCAGCCAAGAAGCTGAACGCGGCGCCGGTATTGCGTGCATGCACTATGTTGAAAAATGAGCCTACGGCGACCGATGAGCCCAGCTCATAAAGGTGCTCGACGCCAAGCTTTAGACTTTGATCGATCAACGCCAGGACCGCTGCAATTCCCCACCACAAAGTAGGCGGCTGTACACGAGCTGTCATTGGGAAACCGTTCATTGGCTATTCCGTAGTAACCGTTCCAGTACATCTGAAACTGGTATTTTTTGAAAAGCACTGACTCTTGCTCGTGCGGTATCACCCACTGGGATCCAGGTCTTGGAACAGCAAAGCAGGCATCGTGTCCGTATCATTTGCGCAGCAAGCGCAGGCCATTCAGTACTACCAACAGGCTTACCCCCATATCCGCGAATACCGCCATCCACATCGTAGCGTGACCAGTGAGCGTAACGGCTAGGAAGATGGCTTTAACGCCCAGCGCGAGCGCAATGTTTTGCGTAAGTACTGCTCCGGTCTGGCGGGAGAGACGAATGAAGGCAGGAATCTTGCGCAAATCATCATCCATGATTGCTACGTCAGCAGTCTCGATCGCCGTATCGGTGCCAGCTGCCCCCATCGCGAAGCCCACATCAGCCCGAGCAAGCGCAGGGGCATCGTTTATTCCGTCACCGACCATGCCGACGGTGCCTTTATGATCGATCAAGGCTTCGATGGCTTTGAGCTTATCGATCGGTAGGAGATTGCCCTTGGCCTCGTCAATGTTTACCTGCGCGGCAATTGCCAGCGCGGTATGTGGGTTGTCCCCTGTCAACATCACAGTCTTCACACCTAACGCGTGAAGCTCCTCGATTGCGGCTCGGCTGGTGGCTTTTACCGTATCGGCGACTGCAAACAACGCCAGCGCCCGTTTGTCATCGGACAGAATGACTACAGTTTTCCCTTGCCGCTCAAGGTGGCCCAGGGCGGCTTCGGTATTAGGTGAGCAGAACCCCAACTCCTCCAACAAACGATGGTTACCCAACTGGTAGCGCTTACCCTCGATCTCGCCGCGGACCCCTCGGCCCAGCAGCGCTTCGAAGTTATCCACTTCCAGCAACCGCAGCGATTGCTGGGCCGTTTGTTTGGCAATAGCCCGCGAAACCGGATGATCCGAACGTTGGGCAAGGCTCGCGGCGGCAATGCGATAATCTCTAGATAATCCATCAGCTAGAGGCAGGAAATCGGTCTGTACGGGCTTGCCATGGGTAATGGTCCCAGTTTTATCCAAGGCCAGATGGGTGATCTTGCGACCGCTTTCCAGGTACGCCCCGCCCTTGATTAAAATGCCTTTTCGCGCCGCTGCCGCGAGGCCGCTTACAATGGTCACCGGGGTCGAAATCACCAGTGCGCAAGGGCAAGCGACTACCAGAAGCACCAGCGCCCGATAAATCCAGTCAGCCCATAATCCGGCCATAAACAGGGGCGGGAATATCGCAACGGCAAGGGCGAAGAAAAACACCGATGGCGTATAAACCTTGGCGAACTTATCGACGACCCGCTGGATCGGGGCGCGTGAACCTTGGGCTTCCTCCACAGCATGAATAATCCGGGCCAGTGTCGTATTGCTGGCCTCAGCCGTCACGCGGTACTCGAAGGAACCGGACTCATTGATCGAGCCGGCATAAACAGGGTCACCGACAGCTTTCTCGATGGGCAAGCTTTCCCCGGTGATAGGGGCTTGGTTTACGGTAGAGTTGCCGGAGATCACGTTGCCATCCAGACCAATGCGCTCGCCGGGGCGAACTCGAACCAAGGAGCTGATCTGGACGGTTTTGACATCTACGTCCAGCCAACTGCCGTCTGCCTGGCGCACCGTTGCATGATTTGGGGTCAAGTCCATCAGTCCTTTGATCGCATTGCGTGCACGATCCAACGACTTGGCCTCAACCAATTCGGCAACAGTAAATAAAAACATGACCATCGCCGCTTCTGGCCACTGCCCAATCAGGACCGCTCCCGTCACCGCAATGCTCATCAACGCGTTTATGTTGAGATTGAAATTTTTGAGAGAGATCCAACCTTTCTTGTAAGTCGCGGGCCCGCAGAGTGCTACCGAGATTAAAGCTACAGCAGCAATCACCCATTCGGGGGCTGCCTGGGTGAAATGCAAAATTTCCGCGCCTACCGCAGCAATACCAGACAGCGCTAACGGCCACCAGGTGCTTTTGCGCAGTGATTCAGCTTCAAACTGGCTTTGCTGCTTATCCGCGCCTGGTACGTCGACCGCGCCATTCAACGGTTCCGCCTGCATACCAAGCGATGACACGGCCGCTTCGATTCCCAGGGTATGTGGCAATTCGTGCCAGACACCTAGAGTACGGTTCATCATGTTGAATTCCAATTTCTGAATTCCAGGCATCTTTGCAAGCTTGCCCTCAATCATCGCCTGCTCGGTAGGACAGCACATTTGCCCAATCCGGAAACGACTCAAGCGAGCCGTGTCGTTGACAACGGCTGATGACACTTTGGATGCGCACGCGCTTGGGCCATCCGTTCCAGATGCAGAGCAACATGCATCGGTAACAACCGAGGTGGTGGGCTCGTTCGGTTCGGTAGGTGGATATTGAGAAGATGTCGGAGATGAAGTGGAGCAGCTTGTCTTTCCGCCGTTGCCTCCAGCAGAGCAGCCATCCGCACTTTTGGTTGTTGAAAGCGCAGGATTCACGTCCGAGGTCTTAGAAGAACAGCAACTGGTAGTTCGATCTCGATCGGTTTCGTCTTCACCCGATGTTGCGGAAGTCGCACAGCAGCTCCCGGATGCGACAGGGTCAAAAACGTCCACGCCCGCTGGCTTTTTTGGTGCTTGCTCGTCACCGCAACAGTTTTTCATGAGAACGCTCTCCGCTTTTCATGGCGAGAGTGAACACCTTATAGCCACTATAAGGTCAAGAGATTCTTCGATGCCTTAAGGCATCCACCAGCGACCATTCATGTTCAACGTGATCACAGTGAGTAAGTGGCCGGTAGTAGATAGGAAATGCTGCTTCCCCTCGCGCCTACGGTGTTGGCATCAACGGCGTCCTATTTCGTGACGCTAATATCAGGCGGCATCCCGTCCTCACAGCAAAGCACACAGGGCACTTGCCCTATGCGGCGGCCGACGAGCAGCACAGAAGCTCTGCTACGAAGGTAAGCAGCCATGTGCAGAGCAAAGCGTCCAAACTCGAGTTGAAGAGATCGGCGGGGAGGGTTTTCATCGATCAGAGGCCTGGCGATCGGTAGAACGGTGAGCAAGGATTTGCTTGTTGCCTGACGCGAGTAGAATGAGGATTCCAGCAACTATAGGGTCAAGAGAAATGAATGCGCCCACGTACACGATCGGTGCCTTGGCGAAGCTGACCGATACCAAAGCCGTAACCATCCGCTATTACGAGCAGTCAGGGCTGCTGCCTTCTGCTGGAAGATCACCGTCGGGTTATCGCTTTTACACAGATGAAGAGCGCAACCGGCTGCTGTTTATCCGTCGCAGCCGCGCGCTTGGGTTCAGCGTCGATGACATTCGCGATCTACTCGGCCTGGCTGACCGACGCGACGCTTCCTGCGCCGCTGTGGATGCGAAAGTGCAAGGGCAACTCCAACAAGTTCGAATCCGTATTCAGGACTTACGAGGTTTAGAAGCCGAACTGACACGACTGAGTGTTTGCTGCCACGGTGGTGTTATAGAGCAATGTCGCATCATTGAATCATTGTCGAATCGTAGTTAACGCGGCAAAAGACTCCATGTGCGTAGAGATTGTACGAGGTGAGAATCGTCATTGTGCAATAAAGTCCGCTATCTTGGTTTATTTCAGGATGCGTGCCTTAGGATTGTCCTGTGGTTCGCAAATTTGCCATCCCATTAAAACCGCATGCGGCGACATGTGGGAAAATCGATGGTAATAGCTCTAAGTTAACCGTGCTCAGTTATCATTATTGAACCACCGACACCTCCGTGCTTATTAAATTTCTGACGCAAAGTGCTTAACCGTGCGACAGGGTAAATTCATTGCCGCTTTGAAATGTGCAGCTTACCGCCTGTTTTGCACCCTTGCTCGGCTTACGGGGTTCACCGAGTTCGGGGGACTTCATGTCACGGCGGCAGCGTTGGCCCATGTTGTCATCCGCCATCCAAGGGTTTCATTGGACATGGCTCTCCGGCGCTTGAACACCCGCCATCCCGCTGAGGGGAAGCGCCAGGCTAATCAGGAAAATCAGGCAAAGCCGTAGACAGCGTGTCATGGGCTGAAGTGTAGCCAGTAGAAATGGTGCTAACAATCACGCTCCAGGCTTCTGGGTTAGCTGCCAGAAACCTCTATTGCGCGCTCATTTCCATTTCAGGACTTAGCGTGCCTAACCATGCGACAAGACAGATGATGAGGATTGCCATCAGGAATTCGAATTTCATGCTGCGGCGCAAGGCATTGACCGCTACAGAGTATTGACCATTGCGAACCGAGCGCTCCAATAGCGGGCTTAAGTGAAAGCGGTTCAGCGTCGCTAAAACGATCATCCCGGCAAAGAGCAGGATCTTCAAAAACAGCAACTGGCCATAGGTACTGAGCATGACCTCATCAAGGTTGGGACCGACGATGAAAAGGTAATTTACTACTCCCGTAACGCTTATGATCGCAACAATCACACCGCCGGCCGACTCAAAGCCAGTCAGCACGCGGGCAAGAATACGTGCTTCCTCCTCACCCTTCAGCGATTTCAACCGTAGCAGTAGAGCGAAGGCCGCTAGAGCACCCAACCAGCCACCTGCCGCTAATAAATGGAAAATGTCGCTGAGAAAATGCCAGTAGCGGCGGCTGCCTTCGTCCATGGCACCATGCCCCGTCCAGGCTAGCGTGGCCAACGCGATTGCTCCACAGACGGTGACGATCCAGAGGCTGGGTGTCGGATATCGTTTATTCAACGCGACGCCCAGAATTGCCCCCACCAAGGCGGCTATCCGAACCATCCAGGTCAGCCCAACGTCGGTGCCCATGATGACCATTTCAAAAATGTGGTGATGTAGCTCCATAAGCTCCGATACACCGCTCATTGCTTTTGCAAGCAACAACATCGCAGCAAGGGACAGAACTACACCTGCAACAGAAGTACCGTAGAGAAGCGACTCAAAGTTCAAGACCGTGCCCGATACCCTTTCCTTTCCCCTGAGGCTGTACAAGCCAAATATGGCCAGTCCAAATAACAACATCAGGTCAAAATAGAGAGCAAAGCGAACCACGATATTTAATGAGTCGCTCATGGATTATTTCACTTTGAATGAAAAGTTGCCGGTGATCGGGTGGGTGTCCGAAGACACTGCACGCCATTCAACTTTGTAGGTGCCGGTGGTCAGCGGTGCAGCCGGCGTAATCACCATGGTTTTCGGATCACCACCAGCAGCGACGGCGGCCTTTACACCCATGGGTGAGTTAGGCATGCCTGGCATGTCGGTCATGATCAGCTTTGCACCGGAGAACTGAGTGGTGAGATTCTCAGAAAAATGCAGTTCGATTTTCGACGGAGCCGCCGCATCCGAGCCTTCTGCCGGAGTGGAAGAAAGTAGTTTTGGATGTGCCTGGGCCACTGCACTCAGAAGCAAACCAGCAGTGATTGCAACAGCCACGGACGTAGTTTTAAGGAATGACATGCAAGACTCCTCACAGCAAGCGCTGTTGATTCGAGGTTTTTTGGGAGGAACTAGTTTTTAATTTCTTTAAAAACCACTGTTGATTAACTTGGAGCCCCCGTCCTCTTCGCCAGGTTGAACAGGAGAAACTCGCTAGCCCTAACGTCACAGTGCGAGAACACGATGCCACACGATCACAAACTGTTCGATTACATTTCAGTCAGCTTGATCCGATGTTTGGCATCTAATCGTTGAGCGTAGCAAGACCTGGAAAAGACACGGCGTACCGCAGGACAGGGGAGCTCAATCACTTTGAAAAATCCGCAGAGGCGTAGCAAACGCAGAACGCCAAGACGTCGTTGGTCCCAATGTTTTGTCGCTCAGCTAACCGTGGAATCGACGGCCGGAAACTCAAGATGAAAAGCCGTTTTCCCGTCGCCTGACGTACACCAGATCTTGCCATTGTGCGCTTCGACAATTGATCGGGTAATTGACAGACCTAGCCCTGCGTTGCTCGGACTTCCTTCTCGCCGCGCTGGGTCCACGCGATAAAAACGATCAAACAGCTTTTCAAGGTGTTCGGGGGCAATGGGCTCACCATAGTTTTCCACGACAACCGTTACCGACGCATCCTTGTGCTGAATATCGACACTGATTGACGTCCCTTCATAGGTGTAGCGCAGCGCATTTGAGAGCAGATTGGAAATCGCTCGGTGGAGCATAAGAACATCACCTCGCACGCTCCCCCGTCCTGAAACCTTGAGCTCGATCCCTCGTTCATCAGCCAACAGGCGGTAGTACTCAAGCAATTTTTCCACGACAGCCACCAGGTCTATTGGCTTGCTCTCGTGCGTAATTAGACCATTGTCAGATTTCGCCAGAAAAAGCATGTCATCAATCATCCGGCTCATGCGCTTCAAGTCATCAAGATTGGAGTACAAATTGTCTTCGTAGTCCTCGATGTTTCTTTTTCTCGAAAGCACCACTTCAGTGTGGGTCATCAAGTTGCTCACGGGGGTCCGTAGTTCGTGGGCAATGTCTGCCGAAAAGTTGGATAACCGGACAAATGCATCGTCGAGCCTGGATAACATGGCGTTGAACGACAACACCATCTGTTGAAGCTCTTTCGGAACGGGTGCCAGGGGAATACGCTCCTTGAGTGATTTTGCTGACATGGAGGCAGCAACCCATGTGACCTGGCGGATAGGCCGCATGCCACTGCTAGCTACCATCCAGCCGAGTGCAGCACTGACCAATGCGCTGATCACCAACCCTATCCAAAACCATCGTTCGAGCGTCTCGAAAAAGGACATATGCTGCGTAACGTCAAAAATCAACATGACAGTTAATGGCCTTTCTTGTCCCGTCACTACGGATTGCGCAGTCACACCACGGAACATCTGCTCTTGCTCCCGCCATTCCCAGACGGTTGTGTTTGTGGTTGTTCGAAACGCCTTCGGAACGTCGACCGGGCCGGGATCCGCAAACAGCACCTTGCCGTCGCCATCGATGATAAGCGCAGTCAAATCACGGTGTGCGCCCAGCAGCGCTTCTAACTCCGGTTTAGCCTCGCTGAATTGATCGATGTTGCTCAGCCCGGACAAGATCCGCTGGGTCGAGTGGAGTTTTTCGTACAATGCCTGCTGATCCAGCATCTTGAAATGATGCCGGCTGAGGTTATTGAAACTGAGTCCGGCGACCGTGAGCACGGCCGTTACCGCGAGCATAAACATCAGACTCATACGAGTCGTCAGGGACATCCGGTTCATCACGACTCCGAATCTGGTGCATCGAGCATGTAACCCATTCCCCTTGAGGTATGAATCAACTTGACCTCAAAATCGTCGTCTATCTTGGCCCTGAGCCGTCTCACTGCAACCTCGATAACGTTGGTATCGCTGTCGAAGTTCATATCCCAAACCTGGGAGGCGATAAGAGACTTTGGCAGCACCTCCCCTCGACGACGCAGCAGAAGCTCAAGCAACGCGAACTCTTTGGCCGTAAGGTCTATGCGTTTGCCTCCTCGGATGGCTCGACGCTTGAGCAGGTCCACTTCAAGGTCAGCCAGTTTCATAAAGGTTTGCGAAGGTGCGCTGCTACCGCGACGCAGCAGCGTTCTGACTCGAGCAAGCAATTCAGAAAACGCGAAGGGTTTGATCAGATAGTCATCCGCACCGAGTTCAAGTCCCTTCACTCGGTCTTCAACGCGGTCTCTGGCGGTGAGAAAAAGCACCGGGACGTCTTTCCCGGAAGCGCGCACCTTCTGCAGGACTTCCCAGCCATCCAAACCCGGCATCATGACGTCGAGAATCAGCAGATCATAGGCTTCGCTCAAAGCGTGCTGAAGCGCCTCTTTTCCATTCGTGAAACGGTCGACATTGAACCCGGCCTCGTTGAGCCCTTGCTGCAAATAGATACCTATTTTTGGTTCGTCTTCAGCGACAAGAAGTCTCATGAGGTCGTTCTCAGATAAAGGTTAAGCGGAGTCTGCAACGAAAACTGGCAGCCAACCAGCAACTGACAGAAAAGTAATCTTGGCTTCAGGTAGATGTCAGCGAGTGCTGGCTAGGGTTCAGACATGAGCACTTCATTGGTGCTCGACCGACCTCTGAGCGATGAATCGTATGGAAGTCGGATTCCCTCATGAGGAGCTACCCCGATGAACCACCTGAAAATGCTGTTTTTTGTAAGCTCGATACTGGTCTCGGCTTCTGTGTGGGCTGAAAGCGGCGGAGATCGTGTGATTGAGCGTATGGAAGGTTTGCGCGACAAGGCCGAGGCCACGTTGATGAAAGCTGAACAAGCCCCTGAAGGAGAGCGTCACGTCCACATGGCAGAACACATGAAGATGCTTGGCGACATCATGAGCCAGCTCCACAACGATCACCCAGATGCCTCAATGTCACCCCAACAGCATCTAGCCTGGATGGAGAAGCACGACAAAATTGTTGACGACGTTTTGCGCCAGATGCAGCGCGAGCACAAATTGATGCTTTCAGAAAACCATCAATAAACGCCCCCAGGATAAGTACTTGTCAGCATCTTGTTGCGGCGTCAATTGGACGCCGTATCTATTTAGAAAACTGACAAAGAAGTAATGCCCAAGTCAGTTAGCTGGCAGCTGAGCATCATTAGCATAGCCAATGTTCCCACGTATTCCTGAGGTCACCATGAAAACTACGCTCGCTACCCCGTTCATCGCAGCAATGACCCTTTTTTTCGCTGCTACGGCTATGGCTAATGCTGGGCATGGACAAGACGACATAGGCCAGCCTGGTGTGGCCTCTGACGTTACCCGCACTGTAGAGGTCGAGATGGGCGACATTTTTTTCAAGCCTAAAAGCATCGACGTAAAACCTGGTGAAACAATCCGCTTTGTCCTTCGCAACGAGGGTTCGCTGCTGCATGAGTTCAACATCGGCAAAGCCGCTGCTCATGCAGCACACCAGAAAGAAATGGCAAGCATGTTCAAGAACGGAACATTAAGCCCTACCGGTACCGGGAAGATGAGCGGCATGAGCCACGGCATGGGCGGAATGAAGATGGTCGCAATGGAGCATGACGACCCTAACAGTGTCCTGATTGAGCCTGGCTCAACCCAAGAGCTGATCTGGACCTTCAACGACAGTGCAGGGCTTCAGTTTGCCTGCAACGTGCCGGGGCATTACCAATCGGGAATGGTCGGCGAATTTGATCTGAAATAAACCGGAGTCGGCTGTTTCTGCCGGCCCGACGCAAGAGTTGGCTACGCTAAGTCGCAAGTAACATAGCAACGCTTCTCAGCCGGGGTCCGTGCGGAAACATCACCGCACCACTGTGGAGCCGCAAATCAGCGTTGTACTGAATATGCTCATTTCTAGTAGCACCTTACAAGGGGAATAGACATGCCTACCACCTCTGGCCATCACGACCATAATCACACCCATGCTGCTTCCCGGGATGATGCTGATCTACATGACCCGGTGTGTGGAATGGCAGTCACTTCGTCGAGTAAATTTGCTGAGACTTACCAAGGACAGACGTATCGGTTCTGTAGCCTGAAATGTCAGGAGAAGTTTCGAGCGGACCCTGAGCGCTACAGTGGCCACGTGGTGCGCAACGAGTCAGGCAGCACAACGCCGGAGTCTGCGGTACAAACGGGCACTGAATTTACGTGCCCGATGCATCCTGAAATACGGCAGACCGGCCCCGGTAACTGTCCTAAATGTGGCATGGCACTAGAGCCTGTCATGCCGGCGCTTGATGAAGAAGAAAATCCTGAACTCCGGGATTTCAATCGCCGCTTCTGGTGGTCGCTGCCCTTAACCGTGGTCGTAACCGTGCTCGCGATGGCGGGTCACTCGTTACAACTTCTTCATGGTTCGGCTCAAAACTGGATCGAGTTCGCTCTGGCGACACCCGTGACCTTATGGGCAGGATGGCCTTTTTTTGTAAGGGGACTGGCCTCGGTTAAAAATCGCAGTCCCAACATGTGGACTCTGATTGGGTTGGGCACCGCCGCAGCTTATCTGTACAGCGTCATAGCAACGCTCTTCCCCCAAAGTTTTCCCTCCAATTTCATGCAAGATGGACGTATCGGCGTTTACTTCGAAGCGGCAGCGGTCATCATCTCGCTCACGTTGCTTGGCCAGATCCTTGAGCTCAAAGCCCGATCACAAACTTCCGCCGCCATTAAGTCTCTTCTCGGCCTTTCGCCCAAAACTGCACGCCGGATCAATGCCGATGGCCAGGAGGAAGACATTCCTCTCACACATGTGCACCTGGGAGACCACTTACGGGTCAGACCGGGTGAAAAGGTGCCAGTTGATGGTTCGGTACTTGAGGGTGAAAGTGCGGTGGATGAGTCGATGCTCACTGGCGAGCCAGTCCCGGTAATGAAGAAAGCTGGAGATAGCCTGATCGGCGCCACGCTGAATACGCATGGGAGCCTGGTGATGGAGGCCCAGAAGGTCGGTGCCGAAACCATGCTGTCCCAGATCGTACAGATGGTCGCGAGAGCTCAGCGTTCCAAGGCGCCGATGCAACGAATGGCCGACTCGATTGCCGGCTACTTCGTGATGGGTGTTATCGCGATTGCGATAATGACATTTATCGGTTGGGGGCTTTTCGGCCCTGAGCCCAGTTGGGTGTTTGGTCTAATCAACGCTGTCGCCGTGCTGATCATCGCTTGTCCCTGTGCGTTGGGACTTGCTACGCCTATGTCGATCATGGTGTCGACAGGTAAAGCAGCCAGCATGGGTGTTTTGTTCAGAGATGCCAGTGCAATTGAAAGCCTTTGCAGAATCGACACGCTGATTGTCGACAAGACAGGCACCCTGACAGAGGGACGGCCCGTGTTTCACAGCGTGGAGGCCACTCCCACCTTCAATCCCGACGACGTCCTTCACCTGGCTGCCAGCCTTGATCAGGGCAGTGAGCATCCTTTAGCACATGCGATCGTCGATCACGCCCGAGCCGAGAACATAAAGCTCACCAAGCCCGAATCCTTTGAGTCGGATTCGGGTATCGGCGTCAGTGGCGTTGTCGATGGCAAGAAGCTCCAGCTGGGGAACACAGCGTTGATGGAAGCCGCAGGCGTGAGCACCAACTCCCTACAAGAGCGCGCTGAGGTGTTGCGACTTGACGGCATCAGTATTATCTACCTCGCCGTCGACGGCGCATTGGCAGGTTTGTTGGCCGTATCAGATCCGATCAAGCCAACCTCAAAAGAGGCCGTCACCAAGCTTAAGGCTCACAACGTGAAAATCATCATGGCTACTGGGGACGGGCTTACTACCGCTCGGGCTGTCGCCAGGGAGATGGGGATTGAAGAGGTCCACGGTGAAGTCAAACCCCAAGACAAGGAACGTCTGGTGGCAGACCTACAGCAACACGGGCGAAAAGTGGCCATGGCAGGTGACGGTATCAACGATGCTCCGGCCCTGGCGCGAGCAGATGTGGGGATAGCCATGGGAACGGGGACTGACGTGGCGATGAATAGCGCGCAACTCACGCTGGTCAAAGGTGACCTGATGGGGATCTTACGAGCACGAGCTCTTTCGGTCGCCACAGTTAAAAACATGCGCCAGAATTTGGGCTTTGCTTTTCTCTACAACTCAATGGGTATACCTCTTGCCGCTGGTTTGCTCTATCCATTGACGGGGCACCTCCTGTCGCCAATGATCGCTGCCATAGCCATGAGCGTCAGTTCCGCGTCGGTAGTTTTCAATGCATTGAGGCTGAGGAATACCCGAGTTGACTGACCTTCAAAATTGCAGCGGTTTTAACTCGGGGGGAATGGCGATCCATGTGCTTTCTTCAATCCCTTTAAGCGCGCATTCGCCCTTTGCACAGCGGCCATTTTTTCGGGCCGCTTCATGCGCTTCCACTTTCTGATGTCTTCCTTATTCCGCCCGCAGCTCACACACAGATCACCACTGAGTTGGCAAACCGAGATACAAGGATTCTCGATTTCTTTTGCCATGGTCAGTCCCCCTTAGCTTTATGTAGTTGAGCCACGCGACGTTTCCAGTCGCCTATGTGCGTGCGTTGGCACTCTTGCTCCGAGTCAAAGCGGACATTGCGGTCTGAAACAGGCAGGTCAAGATTGGCCTCTTTCAAGGCGATCGCCGTCAACTCAAAGATGCGGGCCTTCGCGTCAATCTCGGCCCGCTTCCTGTCAGCCAGGGTTTCGAACACCCAGATGACCTTCAGGGTTTCAGCCAACGCACTTAGGTCAGCGGTGTGAGTGAGCCAAATAAACCCCTTTATCTCGTCCTTTGCTGTTTCGCACGCGTCGGTGAGCGTGACGATCAACTGGCGCTCGATCCGAGCCAGTTCACGTTTACCGGGCGGCATCGGTGTGTCCTATAGAGGTTGTGCTGGACAGGCGCTGAGTCATGTCTGCCGGAACTCGACGGTCAGGTGGCTGACTTCGTGAACTGTTTTGAGACGCTCACGAATGCTCTCGGCGTTCACAGTGGCTTCACCTAGAACGCTGACGATCGCCGCGCACGCTTGAGGTCCCACCCTCCAAACGTGCAAGTCTGTAATGGTAGCGCCACCAGGTTTCTCAACGAGTTCGCGGATTTCCTCGGCAACGTGCGCGTCGGTCTGATCGAGCAACACGCCCGCAGTTACCCCCATCAAGGTCCAGGCCCAACGCGCGATAACGATAGCGCCGACGATACCCATGACCGGGTCGAGCCACACCCAACCCAGATATCGACCGGCAAGCAAGGCAGCGATGGCCAGAATCGACGTCAGCGCGTCTGCAACGACGTGGACATAGGCGGACCTCAAGTTGTTGTCGTTTCCGTTGCGGGCATGAGGGTGATCGTGGTCGTGCCCATGTCCATGTCCATGCCCATGCCCATGCCCATGACCCAGCAGCAGGGCACTGACAATGTTGACGAGCAAACCGACAACGGCGATGAGGGTCGCGGTGCCAAACTGAACCGGTGTTGGCTGCAACAAACGCATGAACGATTCAACGCCAATGCCCAACGAAATCATGCCAAGAATCAGCGCCGAGGCGAACCCGCCCAAGTCTCCAACCTTTCCTGTACCGAAACTGTAGCGCTGGCTGGTAGCGTGGCGTTTTGCGTATCCGTAAGCGGCCGCCGCGATGCCCAATGCGCCGGCATGGGTTGCCATGTGGAAGCCATCGGCCAGTAACGCCATCGAACCCGTGATATAGCCGGCGGTGATCTCCCCGATCATCATTACCACCGTGAGTGCTACAACCCAAAGCGTACGCTTGGCATTCTCATCGTGCGCTGAGCCTAGAAACACGTGGTCGTGTGTGTAATCGATGTCGGTCCTGCTCATACGTGTTTACCTGGATGCATTCACTTGGAGTACCGGCGGATAGCTTCAAGAAGCTCTTCGACGCCCTTGTTACGCTCTTCTTCGCTGAGCGCGGGGTTCGCGACATGTGCTCGTGCGTGATCCTCGATGATCTCCTCCATCAGCCCGTTGATGGCACCCCGAGTGGCCGCAACAAGATGTAGTGTCTTGGCGCAGTCGAAGTCCGATTCCAATGCTCGTTCAACAGCTTGAATTTGCCCGGCAATACGTTTTACACGTTTAAGAAGATCGTCTTTGTGTGATGCGATATGACCCACGCTATACCCCCCCTACCTATATAGGGTCGCATGATAGGCCTCCCCCCTATACCTATGCAAGGTTCGCGGGAGGACAGATCAAAGCCGTTGACGAAACGAGAGGCATACAAAATCGTTGGATCAAGCGAGAGAGCCGCAATGTTGCCGTTAGCCGACCTTTACCGACGAGAACAATAGGGCGCACTCCTGGAAACCGTTCAAATGGTAGCGAGCTAATTAGCAGCCGAGTGGTCAAGTCCCGTAAAACTTCTCGAAATCTGCGCTCACGGCTTTGATTAGATAATCGTTGACCTTGCCATGGTGTCAACGTCGATGCTGTCGCTGCGGGGAAAAGACACCGCTCAGCACGAGGGTAATTCACATGGTCGTCTTAGATGTATCAGGCATTGGTTGCGGCAGCTGCGTCGGCAAAATCACCAGAGCGATCCAGGCACTGGACGACAACGCTACGGTCTCCGTCGATCGATCAACCGGTAAGGTGAGTGTTGAAAGTAGCGAAAACGCTGAACAGCTCCGTAAAGCTGTGGAGGCTGTTGGTTTTCCTTCCAAGATCAGCCATTGAATGGAGACGCCTGCTCCTGAGTAGAGCGTCGTCTGATGGTGAATACCTTTGAATCCGAAAGTACCTGAGCCGCTGTATCGGCCAAAGTTGGCTCGCATGCGCCTATGCTGCTAGTCACCGCGCAGAGCTTTGAGCAAACCCTTGAATGCTCCATTTAGCCGAGTAAAAGCGGCATCGAAACGTATCGCGTTTTCCGTGTATTTCGCGACCTCGACCTGCTGATCGACAGTATTTTGGTCCAAGGCAGGCTGAGCCGGCGTGCTGTAAAGCAAGTCGCGCCCGTATATAGCCACCGCCGATTCTTTCTTAAGAAAATGCTTTGCGTTTGTTGTTTTCAAAGAAAACGCAGTGGTAGCAGGTTCTTTGGTTTGGCTGGCGAGCACAGTAGAAAAATCCAAGTCTTGGGCTTTGAAGTTCGGAGTGTCAGCGTTCGCGATATTGTTACTTAAGATCTCAGCTCTTTGGCCACGATAAACTAACGCTCTTTCTGCGGAGCCTAATGCTTTCTCAAAATTAATACTCACAATTAATCACCCTCGGTGGCATTACTATCTTCTTTGATCATTGAACACCCAGCTGTTGCAGCAGAGCATTCAAGTCTCCTATTAATTTTAATGCAGAGACCTAGAACATCGCCTCCGTGAGAATTAATGGAACCCAAAGCAATGATTACACTTCAATCTTATATTCAATAAAAGTCGCGCAATGCGAAAAGATGGAGACCATACGTATTAAATAGCGTGTACTTCAAGAAAAATATTCCAAACTGACACAACTGTAATATTGGCCTAAGCTTCCTGACAGGGGGTGTCTCTTATAGTCCAACTGAGTCTTTTGCTCACCCCCAAAGAGTCCAATCCATGATGTGATTCAGAGGGGATATTTTCACACATCTGAGGTAGCCCATATGAACACCATCAAAACCTTGTTCGTCGTCGCAGCGCTGACTGTTTCCACTCTGGCCATGGCTGAAGGCGGTGGTGACCGGACTTTCGCACGTATGGAAGTGGCCAGGACGAATTCGATGGAATCGTACCAGGTAGCTCAAACGCAGAGCGCTCAACCGCCTGTCGCTGAAAGCAAAGCCAAAGCGATGGACCATAAAAACTGCTGAACGATCAGGCACGCGGCCAAGCTGACAGAAATGTAATCACGAAGGTGGTTTAGATGTGGCAATTTCTGAGCTCGCTTGCAATGAAAAATTCGTCTTTTTTTCGGTACGCGAAGCTCATCTTGCCAACTCACGGGTTGATTTGAACGGCTCCCTTTTGACTGATTGGAAATAAACGGCATGCATTCCAAAACCTCTAGACGGACATTCGTTAAAGGCCTGGCCGCCGGCGGCATCCTTGGTGGCCTTGGTCTGTGGCGCACTCCTGTATGGGCAGTGACCAGTCCCGGCCTGCCGAGCGTCCTCACCGGCAACGAATTTGATCTGTTTATTGGTGAAACGCCGGTAAACATCACTGGCTCGCCGCGCACAGCCATGACCATCAATGGCTCGTTGCCGGGGCCTTTGCTGCGTTGGCGCGAAGGGGAGACGGTCACTCTGCGCGTGAAGAACCGTCTGGATCAAGACACCTCCATCCACTGGCACGGCATTATTTTGCCTGCCAACATGGATGGCGTACCGGGTTTGAGCTTCCACGGCATCGCGCCCGACGGCATGTACGAATACAAGTTCAAGGTGCATCAAAACGGCACGTACTGGTACCACAGCCATTCTGGGTTGCAAGAGCAGGCAGGTGTTTACGGGCCAATAGTCATCGATTCGAAAGAGCCTGAGCCGTTTCAATACAATCGCGACTATGTGGTGATGCTGACTGACTGGACCGATGAGGATCCTGGGCGCGTCATGGCCAAACTCAAGAAACAATCGGACTACTACAACCACCACAAACGTACCGTGGGCGACTTCATCGACGACGTCAGCAAGCAAGGTTGGTCTGCTGCCGTCGCCGACCGGAAAATGTGGGCCGAAATGAAAATGAACCCAACTGATCTGGCAGACGTCAGCGAGGATACTTACACCTACCTCATGAATGGCCAAGCGCCGAACGGCAACTGGACCGGTATTTTTAAGCCTGGCGAGAAGCTACGCCTGCGCTTTATCAATGGCTCAGCGATGAGCTATTTCGATGTTCGCATTCCTGGTTTGAAAATGACCGTGGTGGCGGCCGACGGCCAATATGTCCAACCAGTCAGTGTCGATGAATTCCGAATCGCCGTGGCAGAAACCTATGATGTGATTGTTGAGCCTGCCACCGAGGAGGCTTACACAATCTTTGCCCAGTCCATGGATAGAACCGGCTATGCGCGGGGGACCTTGGCAGTTCGTGAAGGACTGAAAGCACCGGTACCGGCGATCGATCCGCGTCCGCTGTTGACCATGGATGACATGGGCATGGGCGGTATGGCTGGCATGGACCATGGCAGCATGGCTGGCATGGGCGGCGGCGATATGAAACAGGGTGACATGTCAGGTATGGCTGGCATGGATCACAGCAAGATGCAGGGAATGGACCAAGGTGACATGACCGGGATGACCGGCATGGGCAGTGGTGACATGACCAACATGGCCGGCATGGACCATAGCAAGATGGCAGGTATGGACAAAGGTGACATGTCCAACATGGCCGGCATGGACCACAGCAAGATGGCGGGGATGGACAAAGGCGACATGTCCGACATGGCCGGCATGGACCACAGCCAGATGGCAGGGATGGGCGGTATGGGAGGCGAGATGCAATCTCACCCAGCGTCCGAAACCAACAACCCGTTGGTTGACATGCAGGCCATGAACCCAACGCCAAAACTGAACGATCCAGGTATCGGTTTGCGGAACAACGGTCGACGGGTGCTCACTTACTCAGATCTGAAGAGCACTTTCCAGGACCCTGATGGCCGAGAGCCCAATCGCACCATTGAGCTGCATCTGACCGGTCACATGGAAAAGTTTTCCTGGTCCTTCAACGGCATCAAATTTTCTGATGCTGAGCCCCTTCGTCTCAAGTACGGGGAGCGTCTTCGCATCACCTTGGTAAACGACACCATGATGACGCACCCCATCCACCTTCATGGAATGTGGAGCGACCTTGAAGATGAAAACGGCAAGTTCATGGTACGTAAGCACACAATCGACATGCCACCGGGTACCAAGCGCAGCTATCGAGTAACCGCCGATGCTTTAGGTCGCTGGGCCTATCACTGCCACCTGCTTTTCCATATGGAAATGGGCATGTTCCGTGAAGTACGGGTTGATGAGTAAAGGAGACGATCTGTGAGCACACACCTAAATCGTAAATCGCTGATCGGTTGCCTCTTTGCTTTTGGCCTGATGGGTGGATTCTCCTGCGTAGCATTGGCAGTCGAAGAACGTGGTGATCCTTCACCTGCTACTTCTGCGGATGCGCCGAACAAGACTGCGACCACGTCAAACGAGGCAACGCCGAATCACGCGACGATACCTCATACCAAGATGCGCCATGAGTCGATGGATCATGACCATGAAAACAAGAAGGCGGATTGAGATCATGACCAAGAATTTTTTACGCCCAACGTTGATGGTATTGGCAGTTTCTACGAGTCCTGTCTTCTTTGCCGTGGCTCACGCCGCTGAAGAGATGGATCACTCGAAGATGAACCATGGCTCCATGGGAGCGATGGACCATAGCAACATGGGGGCTATGGACCACAGCAAGATGAAAATGGACGACGGTCAAATGACCGGCATGGAAAGTATGGATGAAGGGACGACGACAACCAGTCGAACCCCTGTCCCCGTACTTACCGATGCTGACCGTGCAGCCGCCTTTCCAGATGTCGCTGGTCATGGTGTCCACGACAAAACAATCAACTCTTTCATGCTGCTGGATAAGTTTGAATACCAGGATGCTGACAACGGTAGTGCGTTGGCTTGGGATGCGAAAGGATGGATCGGCGGTGACATTGATCGACTGTGGTTGCGCTCGGAAGGCGAACGTACCAATGGCGTGACGGAAAGTGCTGAATTATCCGCGCTCTGGGGGCACTCCATCGGACCGTGGTGGGACGTCGTCACCGGTGTACGACAGGATTTCAAACCAGGGTCTCCTCAAACCTGGGCCGCACTCGGCATTCAGGGCATGGCCCTCTACAACTTCGAGGCCGAAGCGACTGCCTACATCGGTGAGAACGGTCAATCGGCTGCTCGACTGGAAGGCGATTACGACATTCTGCTGACGAATCGATTGATCTTGCAGCCGACGGCCGAGGTCAATTTTTATGGGAAGAATGACCCTCAGCGCGGCATCGGGTCCGGATTAGCCAACACCGAAGTGGGGCTCCGATTGCGTTATGAGATTGTCCGCCAATTTGCCCCTTATATCGGGGTGAGTTGGAGCCGTTCCTATGGCAATACGGCAGACTTTGCACGTGAGGAAGGTGAAGATGCCAGCGAGGCACGCTTTGTCGCCGGTATCCGGATGTGGTTCTGAGAACCGGGCATGAAGATTACACTGAAGGCACTGATAGCTGCTGGTCTGGCCACCGTAGCAGCGGCTGCCGGCGTGGTATATTTCGGCGTGATCAATGTCGGGGCGGATGATCCCCACTCTGCCCCTGTCTACGCGCTACTTTCTATTGCTCGGGATCGCTCGATCGAAGTGCGCTCGCGCGACATTCAGGTCCCCGACCTGAGCCAAGAAGCCCTCATCCGTGAAGGTGCTGGCAACTACAACTCGATGTGTGTCGGTTGCCATTTGGCTCCGGGCCTTACAGGCACCGAACTGAGTAACAGCCTTTACCCCGCACCTCCGAACCTTTCAAAACTGGGCGTCGATGGGCACCCAGCCGCAGCTTTTTGGATCATCAAGCACGGCATCAAATCCACCGGCATGCCCGCGTGGGGCAAAAGCATGGCCGATCCGTACATATAGGGGATGGTCGCATTTCTCCAGCAGCTTCCGTCACTTGATACAGAGCAATACAAAGCCCTGATCACGAGTAGCGGTGGCCATCAACACGGTGGTGGCGAAAGCGTGATGCACAACCATGAGGGTCAACATGGAACGACCCAGGGGCAAAGTGGCGCAGGTGCTGCCAACCAAAGGGCGGAAGTCCGCGCTAATGATGACGAGAAAAACACGGCACATGCCCATGGCCCCTCCGCAGCGCCGTCTGCAAAGGAGCCTGCGGACCACGCCGATCATAAGGGTAGGGAAGCTTCAGATGATGCGGCCCCGACTCCAACCGTACAGCCCAAATCACATACACATACTGATGGGAAGGAACATACCCATGCGAAATAATTCTCTTCGTCGCAGACGGGCACTTCGTCTCGCTGCTCTCGTGGCTCTGTTCATCAGTTCAGCCAGTCACGCAGCAGAGCCATTGACGATCGATGTACATCGCGACGCTAATTGCGGATGCTGCAAGAAATGGGTCCAGCACCTTGAAGCCAGCGGCTTTACCGTCGTTGATCACGTGGAAACCAACATGAGCGCGATCAAGCGCGGTCTCGGGATTTCTCCTGAGCTCTCGTCCTGTCACACAGCAACCATCAACGGAAAGTTTGTTGAAGGTCACGTGCCCGCCGAGCAAATCATTGCGATGAGCAAACGTGATGACCTGCTCGGGATTGCCGTTCCAGGCATGCCGGCCGGCTCCCCAGGAATGGAAGTGGACGGGAAACATGACGCGTATAACGTAATCGGCTTGTCAAAGGCAGGCACAGACCACGTCGTTGCTGAATACCCCGAAAACTGATCTTCTAATCTCACTCCTGCATGGTGAAGGTCATGGCCGTGCAGAGGACATAGCTCATTTCGAACGTAAAAAAGGCGCCACTAGGGCGCCTAAACCACCTCCCAAACCAAAGGAAAAACAAGGAGGCGGGATGTATCAGGTGGTCGAGCAATTGTTTACTGCACGTTAGAAACCCTTCGACTGACGGAATGATTTCATAAAATGGATAACTTCAGGCTTTCCTGAAAATTACTTCTACGTCAGCGAGCAGTAAGCTAGTTTCGGACAAAGGAGAATTATGCAGTTCTTAAATAATTTCATTGTCTAGCTTCCATGGGGGCAGTTGTCGGCCATGACCTTATATTCCACGGTGTTAAGCTTGCCCGTAGAGTCTTCATAGGTCATGCGCGAAGGGGCAACCCCACAGGTTTTATTGGCTTGCGTGACACTGACGACCTTCTGGATATCGAGGTTCATACCATATTCATAATGAACAATTTCAGGAGGAGTCTTACCGTTCCTTGAGGCATATTGTTCCATTGCCTGTTGGTTCTCTTGCATCATTCGACCATACACGCGGTCACCGCCTCCTTCAGCCATGGCTAATGAAGATAAGGTCAAAATCCAAGCGGCGCAAAACGCTTTCACTGCTGTCATTGCTTTCATGATTTTCTCCTAAAGCTCAATTTACTGAGTTAAAGAGTAACAAGTGAAAGCTTTCAGAAAGCTGCCGCGAAGGTTACTAATGTGAAAGGTGGACGCTACCCCGCATTTACGCTTTCAAGCCAGATGGGATTTTTGTTAACACCAAAGGTTGGCAGACGCTGACGGAACAAAGATGCCCTCAAAAGCTTATTTGAACCGGTGGTCCCTCCCAATTCCTCGATACGCCGGTAGACCTGAGCAGGGCCTCCGCGTCGACCCCGGTTCTTGCCAGGCTTTCCAGATCCCACTCGAAGAAACTGCAAAAAACCAGGAAAACCTTGCTTGATACCGCTGAGGTCAATCTTACCGTCGAGTAATTCACGGGGAGCTTCATCCTGATGAGTTCAGAGACAGTCCACACCAAAGTTCTTAGACGAAAATGCCATACTGACTCCTGATGAATCTTGATCTGTTGATAAGTAAGAGGGAACCTCTGCTTGCGTAGATCCAGCTCATGAGGTAACGAACCTGGGAGCAGCGATTGCAAATTCCGAATGTTCACTCTCTTCGGATCTTTCGTAACTTTATACAGCTCATCTACGCCCGCTTCGATAAGGGCTGCATAGGCGTCGTCTCTTGAGTCGACGGACTTTTCGACCTTAACTGTAGCTTTTTTAGGGGCATGGAGTTTTGCCATTAACCATGCGTTATCATTTTCTAGAATCCATTGCGTAGGTTTGTACGCCTTCTTCCAGAGGTACTCGATATTGGCATCGGTACGTAGCGCTAAAAGCAACTCGATTTTTTGGCGATATCTAGTTTTTTGACTAAGACGCGATTCTTCGACTTTGGGCGCTCGCGGAGAAACAGCGGCACTCAGCAGAATAGACTCATTCTTCAGAGCCTCTTCAAAGCCATCTGCACTGGAAAACAAATGAAGAGCAATGATCAAATGCCGCGCGAGCGGCATATTTAGCTGACCTTTATCTGATTTGAGCCGGATCCATTGCTCATGCTTTCCGGTGTTGTAGGCTGGATCAATCTGCGCCAAAAGCTCATCGCCGTAAGCGCTTTGGATGCTGTCGAATAGTTTTGCGATACCCGCATTTTTTCCGAAAATGAATCCGCGTTTCTTGCATTGGCGGACGTAGCACGAACTTAATACCGTACTGCCTATCGGAGGGATATTGCGTTGCAGGATATCGTGTGCGAACAGAGCGACTTTCTGTTCCATCTTTGACCCCTTGTGTATTGCTGCGCTGTTTAACGGGCTCCAGCCGCATGCGCATGGCTCAGTCAGATTGGGAAGCAGCTTCAATTTACGGTAGAACGGGCGAGAGCACTCGGGGCAGGCATGGATCAATGCGTCGCCATGACGCCAACAGACGGCAACACCGGGTATCTGGTGAGATCGATGCCAGTAGGCAGAACCCCGCTCAATCAAATCTTCCTGAACGCAGGTAGGACAAAGCTTAGCCTTGCCATGGGTGGACTCTTCTCTGCGGGGCACCCGTACCACCCCGTCATAACCCAGCGGTCCTTCGTTGTTCTCCGGCCCCTGCTTAACCCCAAGAAACGGCCGGTAAGCAGGAAAAGTAGTATTGCTACTGATCAGCTCTGCGAGATTGCTCTCCGATTGCCCCGGCAGCCTGTGTGCGAGCCTCTCGATCTGCTTGGGTACGATGCCACCAATGCAAAAGGGTTTCGATGCGAACAAATCGCGGTAGGTTTCTGTCGCGGTTCTATTGCCTGACAGATAGTGATAGCGGGTGACACGAGAGTGCAGCATTTCATCCGGCATCGACACGGGAAAAAATAATAGATCAGACATCATTTACCAATTAAAGGTAGGGGTCGAAGAGAACGTGCATCCGGGGGCAGTATATATGCAACCCGTAAAATTCTGTATCCGGTCTGGATTTGGAAATGACACAGCCGCTCAATTTTGAATCGTAGTAAATTCATCTAAACCCCGCCGCGCCCGTACTCCTTGAAATACAGAACACGTATCGATAACCCGTGTAGGTCAGCCAATGGCGATTGCAAAACTATTTCGGGTGATCGCGGGTTAGTACGTTTTAGATGATGATTGTGATGATCCAGCGTATGCCGACGCTATTCTCGTGGGTGCAAATTTTCATTAACAGAAAAACAATGTGTTCACGGTGAATTGATTTAGAACTTTTTTTAGATGGAGAGAATGCCCGGCTGGATTACAGCGGGGGCCGAATGCTCGCGACTCTGTAGAGCGAAGAACGTGATATAGGCATGCCCTCCGAGAACAATTGGCGTCTAGCCCATTGCAGACGCCTATCGTGAAAGCCTTCGATTGGTTCACATACTTTTTCGAGCATTGCTGCACAGAGAGGAAGCTTGCAGAGCTGCTTTTCGAAGCGAGAAAGAACATGAAGCTCCCGACCAATCCTGGTACGCGAAATGCGGACAGGCTTACCCGCGAGAGCATAAAGCGTGTCGGCACACTGACGGACTTCGCCGGACAGTCTCGCATCGAGGGCAGCGAACATTTCGGCGCTATTCAGACGGGGCGTACGATGGGGGCTTGGGTTTGCAGTTGACTCCGAAAGCCACTGTCTGTCGTGACGATACAGCCACGCATACCCCCTGCATGCATGTGCTTTGTACAATCGATAATCAGCCTCGAAAGCCGCGCGTCTTGCGCATAGCTCAATGTGAAATCGCGCCTCCCTCCAAGCATCTTGCCCGCCGGGTACATTTCGGATGTGACGATAGACATATGCTGATGAAACGCCTAGAACGGCAGCGATCTTTTTGGCATCAGCTCCTTCAAGAGCATGTTCCCACACAGCGGCTGACGAACAGTCCAGGCCTTCACCAGGCATCACCGGAGAAAGGCGCGCGTGAAGCCGAATGTGAGCTTTCGGATCACATGCCACCGCCTGTTTCACAGGGCATTGACCATGCAGCAAGCTCACCATTTCAACGCCCAGAGCACCGGCCAATAAGATGTATTTGAGCGGATGGTGAGAGCTTATAGGCGTACGAAGCAGCTTCGTGACCCATGAGGCGGGTGTACCTGCACGAACATCTCCGAGTATAGAAAATTCCCATTCTCGCGGGAGTGCGGCAAAAAAATCGGCCATGTGCTGCGCCAGCAAGTGCAGGTGCAAGCGATGGTTATCAGAAGCAAGGTTGAGCTGCGTTGCCCTGTGTAAAAGCGTGAAGCGCACCGCCTCCGCCGACAAAGCAGTGACTTCAGACTCGAGGACCTGAAGTGAGCGCAACGCGATTTCGTGAAGCGGTGGCATGCACCGCAACGGGGTGTCGAGAAGTACTGTGTGTGCTTGCACATTCTCATCACTGGGCAGATTGAGTTGTCGAGAGCTGCGGCTGGACCAGCGAGGATCAAGGATCCTGAGTGACGTACCGTGATGCGGACATACCAGCACGCCTGGAAGCATGTGGACCCTGTGCCAGTAAGCGACTCCCCGTTGAGCCTGATCTTGGGCGATACATTCTGGACATAACCGCACTCGGGAGGCGAATCCAATACGGCTCGCGTTGACGCCCAGCTTTAACATCAAGCCTTTACCACCAGCGGTCATCAGCGTCCGAGCGTGTTCAACCTGGCTCCCCCTCAAAAACGGCGCGTAATAGGGTAGTAATGTGTGGCGCATCAGGACGTCGGCTACCGATAGCTCGGTACCGCTGGGTAGCGCGTCGACAAAATCCCCTAAGTGACTCGGGAATGCCACATTCTGCGAAAAAGCTGCCGCCGATTTCAGTCCGGCAAATGCTGCTTGGCAATTACGAACACCGCAAAGACGGGCATAACGAGAAATCACGCTGTGCAGCGTCTCGTCGGGAAACGCGGCGGGGAAGAAATGGAGTTTAAGCTGCACTTCACCCCCCTCCTACTCACGCTTTGTGATACATCGGTGAGAACTCAAACAGGTCCTCGTTGAGCCAGCCCGCAGCGCGCAGAGCGTCGAGGGGAGCGTCATGTTCGCTAAGCGCTTTAGCCTCTGAGTTTTCCACAGCAGTAGCAATCGGCGATGGGTGATCTTTCGCAAGAATGGTTGGAGATGGGTCTGCCGGTTTCTCACGGGATACAACGCTTCGAAGCAAGGTGAGGCGATCCTCTCGTGCCAATCCATCGAAGACCATCATTTCGCTCAGTTGATCCTCAATCGGCAGCAAATCGTCAAACTGTCGCATCCGCTTCGGATCACGGCTACGCAGGGCTGAAAGGGCTGGCTTTAGAATCTGCATTTTTGAGTTGCTTACCTTCACCATGACCTCGGCAGTCAAACACTCCGAGCCACTCTGGACCGCATAACGCTGACTCAATACCAGCAGCTTGACCAGGAAATCTGTCACGCCTTGAGTGTGTTCATACAGCGTGTCAAAAATCTCGTCGGTCAGCTCGGCAGTCTGCTTGCACCACTGATAGCTCCAGAGATTTTCGACCAACAACCGCCACTCCTCATCATCCTTTTCGAATCGTTTGAATTCGAGCGTACCGGCACCACAAACTCGGCGGGCAGTCCGCATGGCTTCTGAGAACAGGCTAATTGTCGAGTTCGTGCCACTGAAAACCACCGGGATACCGATGTTGTTTACCAAGTGCAGGAAAAAATTCAGCATGCTCTCTTTACCACCGGTTTTCGCCAGGTGGAGGTTTTGCAGCTCGTCGATCAACAAGGCGCCGATGAAAAACGTGCTGGCCACCTGCTCCATCTGTTGCAGCGCATCATTGATGTTTCGATGCCTGTAGCGCTTGTGGTAGTCCTTATCTCCTAGAGCGTCACCAACCGCATAAAAAAACTGCTGGCAAAATCCAGCCAGCGATCCATCCCGAGGGCAGTCAAGCTTCAGCCATGTGATTTGGGTATGAACAAACTGCTTTCCCTCATAGCGCTCATGACGGATTGTCTGTGGATAAAGGCTCAAGATGGCGTGGAGCGCCGTCGACTTGCCAATGCCGCTCAGGCCGACGACGGTAAACGTTTCTGCAGTGGACTTGAACGCATCGTGGTAACGCTGAGCTCCCGATAAAGAATGCAAATGCCGGACGGTAGCGGGCGACATAGGGTTACGCCCGACATACCCTCGACGGATGAGCAGTGAGAACAGGGCCTCCAGTTCCAGATGTAGCAAGAACGGCTGTACGACGGTTCTCAGCCTGTCGATACAGTGAATTCGAGTGGCTCCTTCGAGCGTCAGCTCTTTCGGATCCACCGGCTGAGGAAAGTTCGAGATCAGTTCAACAGCCGCCGCCTCCGACAATATCGGAGGCAAAGCTTCGATCAGCGGGTTACCCGCGTACTCACTAATGTCCTGTCTGACGTAATTGGCAAACGTCTGTGCACCTTTCATTTTGCCTGTCCTGGCCGAATTCTTTTGAGCAAATCGATAACCTGCGCGGTGCGCTCGCCGGCATATGAATCATGCGCTTTCGGTGTCGTTTCAGATTGAAGTGAAGCTGGCTCCACCCTCACGCCTTCAGGAACAACCGCATTTTCACGCTCACGGAGACGTTCTTCTGCGCGGTTCTCGCGGATGTGTCCAGTGGCCTCTGCCTTAGTAGGCGGAGCAGGTTCCTGTTTTCGTTCTGCGAGCGCGTGACTGATGATCTGGTGGACCTGATCGCTAAGCTGCACACGGCTTTCCAGCTCAGCTCGACGGCGAGTAGGCGGTTTTTGGCGATAGGCTTCGAGCAGATCAAAAATCTCGTCCGAGCGATAATTCGCGTAACCGGCATCCGATCGTCGAAGATCACAACGGATAAACTGCTTGGCCTCTCCTTGAATCCAAATGTGTGCCGCAGAGTTCGGATCGAACCAACACTCTATTGACCAAACGCCCCCTTTGCGAGCCTTGGCAAACCAATCTTTCTCTATGGCCATATCACACACGTAGTGCATGCCGCGAAACATCACTCCGCCCTTTTGAACGGTCGCGCGCTCACGCGGTAAAAGGTGGAGATAAACCAGCTCGTCGGGACGTTTGTTGGATTCGATCAGGTCGTTGTCGCAGGCCCAATTCCATATACCGTTAGGCGTAGGTTCTACGCCGTCATTCATCATCGCTTGAGTCAGTCGGTCAGGCTGTCGATGGTGACGGTTATAGTGGAGCACGCAATTGATGAGGATTTGGGTGAACTCTTTGAGGTTCAGCGTGGCATCGAGCCGGTAATCTCGCTCGCCGCGCTCTTTGTCCCGCGCAGCTACCCCGCCAGGTAGCCACCTGATACCCGTCAAATCATTCAAAATGCCAAACCGACTTTCTACCATAGGCTTCCAATCAGGCCGATAAGGTGGGGCAGTGCCCATCTCAATTCCCAACCCTGAGGATAACCCCTCTGCTGCGAGTGACAGCATCTCTCCCCGGTCGGCGTAAATCTGGTGGGGCAGGTGGTGACAATTCCAATCATCTGCATTGATGTCAACGCCGTTCTGAGCGCAGAACTCGACTTTGGAGGTAAACGCGTTGAACAGCGCTTGTCTCGCCCCATTCCAACTAGGGCCCTCCAATCCTACATAGAGACCAGCAATTATTCCGGAGAAACTATCCACTACGATATAAACAACGGGCCGACCAATGAGCATCCGTCTAGAGTAGCTGTTGACCAAATAAATATCGGCAATCGTTGCGTCGATTTCGAACTGATGACAGGGTCCACGCAGCCAATCTCGAACGGTACCTGAAAGCGGACGGCAATCCTTTAACCACCTCCTCAACCCTTTACGGCCACGCTCGGTTTCAATCTCGTCGAAAAAAATCTGTCCCCAATATTGGAACTGCCTCAAGCTGGGGAGTTCTGAACCAGGCAACAAACGAAGCTCTTCTTCACTGTTTTTAGAGATGTCTCGAACAGAGTAGAATCGTCTCAACATTTCGTCATATGCGCTCGAAATAGATGATTTCTTATCTCTTACATAAAGAGCATATCCAACACGGATGCATCGTTTATCAACTGCACTGAGCATCTTGGAAGGCGAAGTAAGAACGCCTTGAAATTTAGGCTTTCGCCCTGGTGGCCTGCTCGGATCATATTTTCTATCGGCAACACCTACCGCCGTATAATTATTAAGCAATGAGTTGCGAACTTGACCATAAAACCAATATCGGTAAAGAAGCCGATAGATCGTTTTCCGCTGGATTCCGAGCTCTGACGCCCGTCTGCTAACAAGCCGGCCTAACTCACCTCGTACAAATATTTGTCCCGGGTATTCAGGATCTAATAGAGGGGCGATGACGGCCCACTTTTCGTCCCGGCCTTGCTTGGCTCTCTCATCCAACTGTTCCTCAAGCACAAGCATAAACTCGGGCGTGGTGATGGCTGCTGGTTTGGTGTGACCAGACGCTATCGAGCGACGCAGCTCATCCAGACCAACCGCGTACGGCTGCCGGGGTGGGTCAGCTAGATCCATCAAAACTGCTAAGTCATGCGTTTCATCCTGGTAAAGGAGCCTGGCTATCGTAGCAATGACCGACAGATCGGTTACAGGCTCGAAAACGTCATTAACGAGAACAGTCATGATAATTTCTCCTTCAACGATACTTGGACAGGGCCCGGTGAAACTTCGAAGCCAGGAACTAGACCAGTAAGGTGGAGAGGAGTGTTAACCAAATCGATTTTCAGTATCTTGTTCCAAACCAGATGAAAGAAAATTGCTTGAGCGTCTATATAGGAAATGGACAGAAGTGATGCTATTTTTCTTAGACAGGTGGCCAAGGTCCACGAATATTCCCGGCTGTTTACAAGGCACTCGATAAAACTCGAATGCAACGGCGCTTTCATTAAATCACGAGAGAGCTTCGAGTACCTCCTGATTAGTCCAAGATTTTTAATCAAATCTCGTGTAAAAAACTCGTCTGTTACGATTTTCCAATCAACACCTTGGCTTTCCCAAAAACGCTTTTCAATTTCAAGTTTTTCAAGCGTTCTTTTACTTCCATTGCCAATTAAATCGGAACGATACTTCACCGTCCTAGCTACCGATTTGAAGTTTCCGCTCGGGTCCTTAACAGTTAACAGGAAGTCTGTTGTCATCACATAAGGCAGTGTTGTTCTAGGGTATCTTGGATAGCGTACATCGATCGCCGACGCTATCGCTTGCGCACGCTCTGTGGGTAGTAAAGGGTATTGCTCCCGTATATCCACGACGTCTTCAGAAAATTCACACACAAGGAAGTACGAACGCTCGAGATCTGACAGGAGGTGATGAATCCTCTCGATCTTCACGCCTTGAATCTTGTGCGAACGACCTATCGACGGGACATCTTGTACCCGCAGCCAAGGCACGTAGCTTGCCCCGGCGCCTTCGCCAAATCCATTTGCAATGTGCCGTTCAATGTCCTGCTGTGATGCAAACTTACGACCTCGCAACCCACGCCTCCTCAGTCGATGCGGACCGCTTCACCTCGCGCCGAGAAAAAGTCGTAGAAGGACACGACCGGCAAAGCGGCCGTATACAAAACGTTTTCTAGACTACACCCGCTGAAAGTTGAAGCGATGATTCCAGACCAAAGGGAAAGCCTGGAAAGGAAAACCCCCGTAGATACGGGGGTTTGAGCCTTGTGTCAATCTATGTTCGTCAGTGTCAAACTTTATTGTTTTGTGTCAATCTTTATTGTTAAAAACCATAGTGTTCAGTCAGCTGTGGATAACTTATTCCACCGTCACCGACTTCGCCAGATTCCGCGGCTGGTCAACGTCAGTGCCTTTCAACACGGCCACGTAGTACGACAGCAACTGCAGCGGGATGGTGTAGAGGATTGGCGACAGGATGTCGTGGATGTGTGGCATGTGGACAACGTGGGTGCCTTCGCCGTTGGTCATGCCAGCCTTCTCGTCTGCGAAGACGATCAACTGGCCGCCACGGGCTCGGACTTCCTGGAGGTTGGATTTCAACTTCTCCAGCAGTTCGTTGTTCGGAGCCACGGTGACCACGGGCATGTCGTTATCCACGAGCGCCAACGGACCGTGCTTCAGTTCGCCGGCCGGGTAGGCTTCAGCGTGGATGTAGGAGATTTCCTTGAGTTTCAGGGCCCCTTCCATTGCGACCGGGAATTGCGCGCCACGACCGAGGAACAGGGTGTGGTTCTTCTCGGCGAACAGCTCGGCGATTTTCTCTACGGTGCTGTCCATGGCCAAGGCTTCGCCCAGACGGGTTGGCAGACGACGCAGTTCTTCAACCAGGGTGGCTTCGACGCCTTTGGCCAAGGTGCCGCGAACCTGACCCAGGGACAGGGTCAGCAACAGCAGGCCGACCAATTGGGTGGTGAAGGCTTTGGTGGAGGCCACGCCGATTTCGCGACCGGCCTGGGTCAGCAGGGTCAGGTCGGATTCACGCACCAGCGAGCTGATGCCGACGTTGCAGATCGCCAGGCTGGCGAGGAAGCCCAGTTCCTTGGCGTTGCGCAGGGCAGCCAGGGTATCGGCGGTTTCGCCGGACTGAGAGATGGTGACAAACAGGGTATCCGGTTGCACCACGACTTTGCGGTAGCGGAATTCACTGGCGACTTCGACCTGGCACGGGATACCGGCCAGCTCTTCGAGCCAGTACCGGGCAACCATACCGGCGTGGTAGCTGGTGCCGCAGGCGACGATCTGTACGTTGCGCACTTTGGCGAACAGCTCGGCAGCCTGTGGACCGAACGCCTGCACCAAGACACCGTTCTGGCTCAGACGACCTTCGAGGGTGCGTTGAACCACGGCCGGTTGCTCGTGGATTTCCTTGAGCATGAAGTGGCGGAATTCGCCCTTGTCGGCTGCTTCAGCGCCGTCGCGGTACTGCACGCTTTCGCGCTCGACGGTTTGGCCGGTCACGTCCCAGATGTGCACGCTGTCGCGGCGAATTTCGGCGATATCGCCTTCTTCCAGGTACATGAAACGGTCGGTGACCTGACGCAGGGCCAACTGGTCGGAAGCGAGGAAGTTTTCACCCAGGCCCAGACCGATCACCAGCGGACTGCCACTGCGCGCTGCCACCAGGCGATCTGGTTGATCGGCGCTGATAACGGCCAGACCATAAGCACCGTGCAGTTCTTTAACGGTGGCTTTGAGGGCCACGGTCAGATCGCGCAGGTCCTTGAGTTTGTGGTTCAGCAGGTGTGCGATGACTTCGGTGTCGGTGTCCGAGGTGAACACGTAACCCAAGGCTTTCAGCTGTTCGCGCAGGGCTTCGTGGTTCTCGATGATGCCGTTGTGCACCACGGCCAGGTCGCCGGAGAAATGCGGGTGCGCGTTGCGCTCGCACGGCGCACCGTGAGTGGCCCAGCGGGTGTGGGCGATGCCGAGGCGACCGATCAGAGGTTCGGCTTCCAACGCGTTTTCCAGTTCGCTGACCTTGCCCGGACGACGCATGCGCTCGAGCTTTTCGTCGTTGGTGAAGACCGCCACACCGGCGCTGTCATAGCCACGGTACTCCAGGCGCTTGAGGCCCTCGAGCAGGATGGCGGTGATGTTACGTTCTGCGACTGCGCCGACAATTCCACACATGCTATTTCTCCTGACTGACAGCCGCGCAAATCAAATTGATGCCGCGGGCCTGAATCTGATCGCGTGCCGCTAGTGGCAGGCGTTCATCGGTAATGAGGGTATGGACGCTGCTCCAGGGCAGCTCCAGATTAGGAATCTTGCGGCCGATCTTGTCGGCCTCCACCATCACGATCACTTCACGGGCGACGTCAGCCATGACCCGGCTCAGACCCAGCAATTCATTGAAGGTGGTGGTACCGCGAACCAGGTCGATGCCATCGGCACCGATGAACAACTGGTCGAAGTCGTAAGAGCGTAGTACCTGCTCGGCGACCTGGCCTTGAAAGGACTCGGAATGCGGGTCCCAGGTGCCGCCGGTCATCAACAGCACCGGCTCGTGTTCGAGTTCGCTCAACGCATTGGCAACGTGCAAGGAGTTGGTCATCACCACCAGGCCCGGCTGTTGGCCGAGTTCCGGGATCATGGCGGCGGTGGTGCTGCCGCTGTCGATGATGATCCGAGCATGCTCGCGAATCCGCGTAACAGCGGCGCGGGCGATGGCTTGCTTGTATTTGGAAATCGGTTGACCGATGTCGGCTACCAGCTCCTGAGGCATGGTGATCGCCCCGCCGTAACGGCGTAGCAGCAGACCATTACTTTCAAGCGCAGCCAAATCCTTGCGAACCGTAACTTCGGAAGTTTCGAAGCGCTTGGCCAGCTCGTCCACACTGACTTCGCCCTGTTCATTGAGCAAGGCGAGAATGTTGTGGCGGCGTTGGGGTGTATTGCGTTTCGACATGAGCGAGTAAGTTTCGATTCGAAAGATAACGGAAGCAATCAAAACCTATTGGCGAAACTTCGTCAAGTCTGCGCTAGAAAAATCATCTGTGGATAAAAGCTTCGCGGGCAAGTCGGATCGCCACCCGCTCGCTCCTATGGGCCGGAGTCATTCACAAAATTTGTTAACGACATGGATCCTTCAAGAGCGAGTGGGCGGCGATCCGAC